>JADGEF010000176.1 GCA_016744515.1 Marinifilaceae bacterium
AAAAAAGAAGATCGATTGGGTATTTTAGCTCTAGCCTTTTTTGAGCCCTTCTTATATTTTTTAGGTGAAAGTTTTGGTTTAAAATACGTCTCATCAACTATTGGAGCTGTTATTGTATCGACAATTCCTTTATTCGCTCCAGTTGCAGCTTACTATTTCCATAAAGAGCAATTAAGCAAGATGAATATTCTAGGCATTCTAATTTCAATAATTGGAGTTGCCATTATCATTTTTAATAAAAGCTTCTCACTCATTGTTTCACCAATAGGACTAGCATGCATGTTTGCTGCTGTTGGTGCTGCTGTTGGCTATTCAGTTGTTCTAAAAAAATTGGCAGCAAAGTACAATCCAACTACGCTTATTACATATCAAAATAGCCTAGGACTACTATACTTTCTCCCACTATTCTTAATTTTTGATTGGCAACACTTCATTCAAGCAATTCCAACACAAGAAGTTATAAACTCCTTGGTCTTATTAGCTGTTTTTGGATCGACATTAGCATTTATTTTCTTCACCTACGGCTTAAGCTATTTGGGCATCACAAAAAGCAATATCTTTATTAATGCAATTCCTGTCTTCACAGCAATATTCGCCTATTTTGTAATCGATGAAGTTATAACGATCCAGAAAATAATAGGAATGCTAATCGTTATCAGTGGGATATTCTTTTCACAAATGAAATTTAAGAAAAAAGCAGCGTAACTAATATGACGACTTATAAAATTGACATCGAGCTATTGAAGGAGAAGGCTAAGAACTCAGACGCTGAAACCAAAACATTTTTCGCCAAGCTTAAGAAGAAAAAGCCAAAGCAACTTGACGAAATCACGCATACACTTCACAAGGAAGTATTCGAAGAGATTGATTGTTTAGAATGTGCCAATTGTTGCAAAAGCATTAGTCCCATCATTATTGATAAGGACATTGAACGAATGGCAAAGCAGTTGAGAATGAAACCATCTGCGTTTATCGATCAGTACCTTAATTTGGATAATGAGAACGACTACGTTTTTAAAGAGGCCCCCTGCCCTTTTCTTATGCCAGACAATTACTGTATGGTTTATGAACAGCGCCCAAGGGCTTGTCGTGAATATCCACATACCGATAGAAAACGCTTTTATCAAATCTTAAGCTTGACCCTAAAAAACACACATTATTGTCCTGCCGTTTACGAAGTTGTTGATCGTTTAAAACTAAAAAAAGACAAACTCTAATAATAGATCATTAGATTTTAGATGTGAGATGTGAGACTAATTTACGTGATGATGATTACAAACCCTCACTGCCTCCTCATCTCCTTAAAAACAAGATATTTATCCTCTTCGTCAAAATTCTAAGACCTAAATTCCTTATCGCAATCGTTTACAAAAAAAACAGTGGTGCCGAACATCAACTTTGCCTATAAATTCTAGTCTTTTAAGGTATTTTCTTTATACTTTTGTTCGAGATATCTCAAAATATATCGACAACAAAACACAATGAACACAACAAAACGAAAACTTATCATAGCCGTTGATGGGCACTCCTCTTGTGGAAAAAGTACTGTGGCAAAAGATCTTGCAAAAAAAATTGACTACACCTACATCGACTCTGGAGCCATGTATCGTGTTATTACTCTTTTTGCTATGCGTCATAACTTGATTAATGGAGATCACCTTGATGAGAATAAATTAGCACATCTAATTCATAACATCAACATCACTTTCTCATATAACGAAGAACTGAAACGTCATGAAACTTTCATGAATGGCGAGTTGGTTGAAGATGAAATTAGAAGCTTAGACGTTTCAAACAATGTAAGTTTGATTGCTACAATCAAATTTGTTCGTGAAAAAATGGTTACCCTTCAGCGAAAGCTTAGCGAAGCAGGTGCTGTAATTATGGATGGTCGTGACATTGGAACGGTTGTATTTCCCAATGCTGATCTTAAAATTTTTATGACTGCCGATGTTGAAGTTCGAGCAATAAGAAGATATAAGGAGCTAAAAGATAAAGGTGACGATATCTCGTTGGATGCAATCCGTGAGAATGTGAAGAAACGAGATTTTATCGACGAAAACAGAGATGAAAGCCCTTTACGAAAAGCTGAAGACGCCATCGTATTAAACAACAGCCATTTGACCAAGGAAGAACAGTTAGATTGGATTGTTGCTAGAATGGCAGAAGTTGAATAGTTTAGATAGGAGATGTGAGATTTAAGATATGAGCTGATTACTAGAAATTCAAAACCTGAATAATTTTAATATTATCACATCTTGTCAATAAATCTGTTATCTCAACTTTATAATCTAATGGCTATAAAATATGATTATTGAAATTGACCAAAATTCAGGCTTTTGTTTCGGAGTTGTAAACGCTATTGAGAAAGCTGAAGAAACTCTCGCAAAAGATAAAACGCTTTATTGCATTGGCGATATTGTGCACAACAACATTGAGGTTGATCGCCTAAAAGATCAAGGGTTAAAGACAATAAACCATGATGAATTTGGGAAACTATCGAATGCGAAAGTTTTATTTAGAGCACATGGCGAGCCGCCTTTGAGTTATTCGAAGGCTAAGGAGAATAATATTGAGATTATCGATGCTTCTTGTCCTGTGGTTTTAAACCTTCAGAAAAGGATTAAGAAAACCTATCTGGAATTGAAAAAGAAAGAAGGACAGATACTGATTTATGGTAAAAAAGGTCATGCCGAAGTTAACGGCTTGGTTGGACAAACCGAAGGTGAAGCCATTGTAATTGAATTTATTGAGGACCTTAAAGAAGTGGATTTTGAAAAACCTATAACGCTGTTTTCACAAACAACCAAAACGATATCAGGCTTTAAAGAAATTACAGACGTTCTGAAATTAAAATGTCAGAATAAATTAAACATAAATGATACCATTTGCCGTAAGGTATCGAACAGAATGCCGAATATTCGTGAGTTTGCTAAAAAACACGATGTGATCATTTTTGTGAGTGGAATGAAAAGTTCAAACGGCAAACTCTTGTTTGATGTATGCAAACAAGAAAACTCTCAAAGTTATTTTGTATCTCATCCCGATGAGGTTGAAATGACTTGGTTTACTGAAGCCAAATCAGTTGGTATTAGTGGAGCAACCTCTACACCAAGCTGGCTAATGGAACAAATATTAGAAAACATCAAATTAGAAATTAAATAAATTATTAGCATGTCGAGAATTAAGAAAATAGGTGTGCTTACATCAGGAGGGGATGCGCCGGGAATGAATGCCGCCATCCGCGCCGTCGTGAGAACAGCCATTTTTAACGAACTAGAAGTTGTTGGAATAAAACAAGGTTACGAAGGTTTAATCAGTGGTGATTTCGATAAAATGGAATCATACGATGTAAGTAACATCATCCAAAAAGGAGGGACAATTCTTTGTTCAGCAAGAAGTGAAGAATTTAGAAGTGTAGAAGGAAGAAAGAAGGCACATGAGCAAATGCTTACGGCTAAAATTGATGCTCTTGTTGTGATTGGTGGAGATGGAACTTTTTCAGGAGCAAGAATCTTTACTCAGGAATATGATATTCCAGTTGTAGGAATTCCAGGAACCATTGATAACGATCTTTACGGAACAGATTATACCATCGGTTTTGATACGGCTTTAAATACCGTTATTGAGGCAGTAGATAAGATTCGTGACACAGCCAGTGCACACAACCGTTTATTCTTTATTGAAGTAATGGGACGTGATGCTGGATTTTTAGCATTGAGAAGTGGTATTGCTACAGGTGCAGAGGCTATTCTGATTCCTGAACGCCAAACTCATTTGAAAGATCTTGAAAAATATTTAGCTAAAGGTTACAAAGGCCATAAGACTTCGGGTATTGTAATTGTTGCCGAAGGCGATAAATCTGGTGGTGCTTATACGATTGCTAAAGAAATCGAAAAGAAACACCCTGAATACGATATTAGAGTTTCGGTACTTGGACACATGCAACGTGGTGGTGCGCCATCAGCATTCGACCGTGTAACAGCAAGCACATTGGGTGTAGCTGCAGTAGATGCTTTACTTGACGATCAGAAAAGTATTATGGTAGGAATCGTAAACGGAGAAGTTTCACACGTATCCTTCAACAAAACCATTAAAAACAAGAAGGTCGTAAAAGATTCATTATTGACGCTTAACGACATCTTATCAATCTAATTAATCTTTAATTTCTGCAAAAGGCCACTGCGTCATCGGTCTATTTTTTTTGAAAGTTTTCCCCCTCAAGTCTTGAGATATTCATCACAAGACATAACTTTGGAAAAATGTCTAATTTATGAACGCAGGCTTCCTTTTTGCAGATCTTATATTACCACTTCCACTAGCTGGCTTATTCACCTATTCAATTCCTTGGGAATTACAGAAGGAAGTAGCTGTTGGAAAAAGAGTTGTTGTTTCTTTCGGAAGCAAAAAGATTTACTCGGGCATTGTGAAAAAAATTCATTCAAATCCCCCTGAGGATTATGAGGTAAAGGATATTATAACCTGTCTCGATGAATCACCTGTCGTTAATGATTTCCAGCTTGCATTTTGGGATTGGATATCGGATTACTACCAAAGTAATATTGGAGATATTTATAAAGCTGCCATTCCTGCAGGTTTAAAACTAGAGAGTCAAACCAAAATTTCCTATCGCGAAGATTTTAAAACTGAAAAGCAACTCTCTAAAACTGAAGAGTTAATCCTTAATGTTTTAAAAAGCTCAAAAGATGTAAGTATACAAACACTTAATCAGGCGAGTGGCTTAAAAAATGTACTTCCTCAGGTTAAAAAACTTCTTGAAAAAGGCGCCATCGAAGTTGAAGAAAGAGTTATAAGCTCTTACAAGGAAAAACAAATTAAATATGTTCGGCTCCATTCTAATATCAATGAAAATGAAATTGGGAATGTATTAGACAATCTTAAGCGCGCTAAAAAGCAACAAGAGATTCTGTTCTCGTTTCTAAACCTTTCTAAACTTGGGATTGCTGAGCTTCCAGAAAAAGTAAGCGTTACAGAACTTTTACTAAATTCAAATACAAGTTCGTCCATATTAAAAGCTTTAGTCGATAAACAGATTCTTGAAATATATTTTGAAAGTACCGATCGTTTGGATTTATCCAATATTGAAATCAATCCACTTAAGGAATTGAATCAACATCAAGCGCAAGCTATAAAAGAAATACGTGAAGGATTTGAATCGAAAAATACGACGCTACTCCACGGGGTAACCTCAAGCGGAAAAACTGAAATATATATTCACCTAATTGAAGAACAGATTAAGCTAGGCAAACAGGTTCTTTATCTCTTGCCAGAGATTGCGTTGACGACTCAAATCATCAGTCGATTAAAACGGGTGTTTGGAAATAGAGTAGGTGTTTATCATTCTAAATTTAACGATGCTGAACGTGTCGAGGTTTACAACAATATACAGCAAAATAATCCTAACAAATCTTATCAGGTCATTCTAGGGGTTCGTTCATCAATTTTCCTTCCATTCAATAATCTAGGCTTGATTATTATAGATGAAGAGCACGAGAATACTTACAAACAATTCGATCCTGCTCCGCGTTATCATGCTCGCGATGCTGCCTTATTTTTGGCAAACCTGCACAAGGCAAAAACACTACTAGGAACAGCAACACCTGCAGTTGAAACCTATGCCAATTGTAAACAAGGCAAGTACGCTTTGGTTGAGTTAACGCATCGTTTTCAGGATATGAAAATGCCCGAAATACAATTGGCAGATTTAAAAGAAGCCAAACGTAAAAAAAGAATGAAATCGATTTTTACACCTGAACTTTATGATGAGATAAATGCAACATTGGAGAAAAAAGAACAGGTTATTCTTTTTCAAAACAGAAGAGGTTATGCGCCTTATCTCGAATGTAAATCATGCGGTTGGGTACCTCATTGCGAAAATTGTTCTGTCAGCCTCACCTATCATCAATTTAATAATCAGCTAACTTGCCATTATTGCGGACACAGTGAACAACCACCACAAACTTGTAAGCAGTGTGAATCGACCAATATGGTTGACAAGGGGTTTGGTACCGAGAAAATTGAAGATGAACTG
>JADGEF010000035.1:0-9889 GCA_016744515.1 Marinifilaceae bacterium
TTAAGACAAATATCTTCATTATCGAAATCCTTATTCAAACGATCGAATCCTGTACTATCAGCAAATACACCACGTTTCTTAAATTTACCCATCAACTTATCGTCAAAAAATAAATCGAAACCAGCAGAAATAAAAATATCGGCTAATTTATCAGGATTATCTTCGTTAATAACATCGTCCATTAGCCAATCAAGTCCCATCGAAGCAGCCTTTAGGTCATATACAACCTCTCTATCATTTGTTTTTTTATAATCTTCAATAAAAGCATCAATCCCTTCAACCAATGGCACTCTAACAGGACATGGCAATAAACCTTGAATATGAACGGCATCAAAATCGGTGCTAGTTGGCTTCTGGTTCAAATCTGCATCAACTTGGTTTCTTGTCAAATCAATACCTTCAACCAATAAAGAAGCAAATGCATCAACATTTAACTTTTTCATTTTTAAAGCCATCTCTAAAGTAAGAGACTTACCGAAAAGTTCTCTTTTCTTAGAATCTTCCAACTGCTTAAAACCATTTGAAACGAAAATTTTAATTGTCTCAGGGAAACGTGTGCAAATGTCAAGTAAACTATCGGTTGTTTTAAAATATTGATTCTCCATATCTGTGAGCTTTTTTTTAATTTTCTAATACAAATGTAGAGCTGAGACAAGTTTAAAAATGTAACCAATGTTACAATCAATCGTTTTTTCTAAAAAAAAATAATTGACCTTATCATTATATATTTTTGTAACTGCTCCCTGAAACGATGATAAATAACCAAATAAACCTGATCAACGCCAACAAATAACGGATTAATGGTTAGGGATTTCGTATATTTATAACAATTATCCACATTGTTGTTAAGTTTCATTAGTCAAAATAAATTCAACTAATTTGAGATCATCAGTAAAAACAGCTATTAGACTGTTGAGTATCACACTACTACTCAGCATATATTCGCATGTTTACTCTCAAACAGATGTTGAATTCATAAATGAATCGACCAAAATATTGTGTCCTCTTAACAATGGACATATCTCCTCTTCACAAACCTCATCTTTAGAGATATCTGGACCTTCTGATAAAATTTGGTTTGCCTCTTATTCTATAAATGGAGGACCATCCGAAAAAATGAATGATGGCTTAGGCATTAACACTGGTACTTTTCATTTTGAAATCAACTTCAGAAATGATACTCAAAAGCTTAAGGAATTCAATATAAGAATAGAAAAAGCTTGGCTTGAAGATGGTACACAACTTGTAATAACGGAAGACGAACGAGAAAGGGAATTAACGGTTTATCCATTAACCAAACCTAGTATTGAAACCTATGAAAGTAAAGTCAAAATAAATTCCGAAGTTGATTACACTGTTATAATCGGAATGAACTCCTTGTATACAGGAGAACTTCCAAGTGGAGCTAGCCAGATTAGTTATGAAACAGAAGTTATCGACGTCAATAAGTATATCAACTTTAGAGTTAAGTGGCAAGCTGAGGCTGGTATAACAACTTTCAAATCTATTGAAAAAACAGGCTTTGGTTGTAATAGCGATACCATCTACAGTAATATCGAACTAAAAAGTGAATTCAACTTAGATTTGGGTGAAGACAAAAATATTTGCTCAGGTGAAACTGTTACATTAACACCTACAATAGATCTTACTTCAGAATATTCATATCTCTGGAGTACTGGTGAAACTACAGAGACTATTGAAGTAAATGAATCAGGAGAATACGAATTAACAGTTACAGACCTAAGAGATAATCAGAAAATAACTGATAAAATTTTGGTAACAGTGCATAATTCTCCTGAAATAAATATAGATGACGTGGTTATGATGAATGGATCACCAATTCAAATCAACATTGAAAAAGAAGGATGTATTTACCTATGGTCAACTGGAGAAACAACGAGTAAAATTGAAATATCGACACCAGATGATTATTCAGTAATGATCACATCTGAATATGGCTGTAGCAATTCTAAATCGTTCACGGTTAAAGATCAGTCAACACTATTTACACTTAGCTTACCCAACATTGTACATATGTGTGCTCAAGAAACAATGACCTTGAGTCCTTATATGGATATTGATCAAACATACACTTACTCTTGGAGCACAGGCTCTACTAAGAAAGTAATTGAGATTAATAGTGAGGGTGTTTATACATTAACGGCTACTGATGTCAATGGTTATTCGCAAACTGCCAGCTCTCAAATCTATTACCACTCAAAACCTATAGTTGATTTGGGAGAAGATTTTATTTTGTGGGACGGTGAAAGCAAACAGCTCGATGCTCAGAATGCTGGAGCTAGTTACGAATGGAATACACTTGAAACTAGCCAAATAATTACTGCTAGTTCTGGCGGTGACTTTTGGGTTAATGTAATTGACGAGTATGGTTGTGCAAACGCAGATACTGTAAATATTGATTATAGAGGTGGTGAGAAATTTCGAGTTGAATTGGGTGATGACAGAAGCATATGCCAAGGTGATTCAGTACTAATCGTTCCAGAAATACTAGGACATCCTACTTCTCCACTTACTTACAATTGGATTGATCAGAATAACAATGAAGCTGAAATATATTTGAAAAAAGAAGGAACTTTCACATTGGAAGTAACAGATAAGTTAGGAAATATTGAAAGTGCCGAAATAAATATCACTGTTCTTCAAGCACCAATTGTTGATCTTGGGGAGGATATTATAGATTATCCTAATATCGAACAAGAATTAGTTGCCAATGTTGATAAGGTTAGCTACAACTGGTCGACAGGTGAAATCAGCAAATCGATTAAAGTAGAGAAAACTGGCAAATATTGGGTAGAGGTTGTTAATGAAGCGCAATGCTCCACTCGCGATACCATCTACGTTAAATTCTTACATGATTACCCTTTTGTTGGCTTACCTAAGGCATTTACGCCTAATGGAGATACTCATAACGATTTACTATTTGTTCGTGGTATCGACATCGATAAAATCAAACTTAGAGTATACACACGAGAAGGTAAAATGGTATTTGAAACATCTGATATCAATCAGGGATGGGATGGGAAATACAACGGACAAGCTCAAGCAATGGATAGTTATTACTACAACTTAGAGATCACTTATACCAATGGTGTTATTCGAAAAAAATCAGGAAAATTTGCTCTTCTAAAATAGAAAAACTAAAACTTAATTTCATAAAATAAGAAAAGCTGTCGGATCACTCCAACAGCCTTTTTTCTTATAAATTGAATTGGGATTACTCCACAATATTCATTTCGTCAAGTAAGTATCCAGCACCTGCAAATTTATCAACGATAAACAACACGTAACGGATATCTAAAGATACGTTTCTACAAATAGTAGCATCGTACATTAAATCAGACATAACACCTTCCCAGGCACGGTCAAAGTTCAATCCGATAAGTTCACCATTAGCGTTTAATACTGGAGAACCGGAATTACCACCAGTTGTATGGTTTGTTGCAGCAAAACAAATATTCATTTGTCCATTCTGTCCGTAACGACCATAGTCCTTTGTAGCATATAAATCTCTTAACTTTTGAGGAACATCGTAATCGAAAATATTTGGATTATCTTTTTCGATGATACCTTCAAGAGTTGTGTAATAATCGTAGGTTACAGCATTTCGAGCTTTATAACCAGCAACTTTACCAAAGTGAACACGGAAAGTCGAGTTAGCATCAGCATAAAATACCTTATCAGACTCCATAGCCATTAAACCAGACATATAAGAACGTTGTAGCTTATTAAGCTTATTCTTTAATTCACCGTATTTAGGACTAATTGCCGTTTTGTACAAATCAAGAATACTCATTGCTAAAACGTAAGCAGGATCCTTAGCTATTTTCTTTGCATTTGATACCTTGTAATTAGCCAATAGATTCTCAAGTTGAGATTGATTTGCTAGTACCGACTTAGACATTGCTTTTTTCGCATAAGCTTTAAAATCACCCTTATATTTTTTAGCAATAGCCTTCAACTCCTCTGGTTGAAACTTAGTTTCAACATTGTTAAAATACATACTCATCATTGCTGCCAACAACTTCTGATCCGTAGGCTGATTGTAGTTCTTATAAAAAGCAGCAGCTTTCTTTTGTAAGCCTTTTACCTCTTTAGCAATTGCCTCAGTCTCTTTCTTATCCAATGAAACAAGCTTCTTAAAGCTACCTGCAAATCTCACAACTTCAGATCCTGAGAAACCAGCCTCAAGAGCATAATCACGAGCTAAGCTATATGGCGTCATTTCTTCATAGATAGTTTTCATCTGCTCAAGAATTCCAGCATACTTCGCCTTAAGCTTCTCATCAGAATTAGCCCAAGTTTCAAATTTTGCTTCAAGATCCTTCTTCTTAGCAATCGCATTCAAACGATTCAAGCCAGTGATCTCACCTTGCCATCTTTTCCAAGAGTTAGCAACACCAGCATATTTTGCTGAATACTGAATTCTCACCATTGGTGAAGCATCCATATCGGCACGCATTAGGTCAAGTTTCTTAGTTCTCAACTTAATTTTATGAGGGTTATCAACCTGAGTCATCATCTCCAAAGCATATGAAGACAAATACTCTGTTGTTGTTCCTGGGTAACCAAATACCATTGTAAAGTCACCTTCGTTAACACCTTTCAAAGAAATTTTAAAGGATGTCTTAGGTTGCATTGGTACATTATCTTTCGAGTATTTAGCAGGCTTATTATCCTTGTTCGCATAGATTCTAAACATTGAAAAGTCACCTGTATGACGAGGCCACATCCAGTTGTCAGTATCACCACCAAATTTTCCAATAGCTGATGGAGGAGCACCCACTAAACGAACATCCTTGAAAATTTCGTAAACCGAAAGGAAATACTGATTACCGTTAAAAAAGGCTTTCACATTAGCACGATACTCTGAATCTTTCTCAGTAGCAGCTTCAATTTTCGTTATATTCTTTTTGATGATTTTAGAACGTTCGTCTTCTTTTGTATCATCCTTTATTCCCTTAAGAACTTCAGCAGTTACATCAGCCATACGAATAAGGAAAGAAGCTGTAATACCTTCGTTTACCAATTCTTCGCTTTTGTTCATTGCCCAGAAACCATCTTTCAAATAGTCGTTCTCAAGTGTTGAGTGAGCCTGAATTGCACCGTATCCACAGTGGTGGTTGGTTACAATAAGTCCTTGATCAGAGATTAACTCTCCAGTACAAAAGTGACGGAATGGTCTTCCTTCTCGTCCTAATCCAACAACAGCATCTTTTAAGCAAGCCTGATTTACGTCGTAAATATCCTCAGCAGTTAGCTTAAATCCAGCTTTCTGCATATCTTCAATATTGTACTTTTTCAACAGCATAGGAATCCACATTCCCTCATCTGCTTTAAGCTGATTACCTACTAATAATAGTACGGCAGTCAGTAATAATGTCATTTTTCTTAACATGATTCTGTGTTTGATATTTAATTGTTAGTTGTGTTTTATAATTAATGACGAATTATCAATTACGAATTACGAGATTTCACAGTTTTCTGTATACTCCCTATTATTCTTAAAAGCTCATCAATATCTTTTAATAGACTTTCACTCTCATCCTTCGAAAGGTAGTCTGTATCTTGTAGTAAACGAATCCAATAATGTGACTCTCTAGCCTCTTTATATGATATCGTTAGTTTCGCAAAAAAATCTTTTTCACTTTGTCCTCCAATAGCCTCTTCAATATTAGCCCCAATAGAAGTGCCTGATCTTAATAACTGTTTACTTAAAACATATTCCTTTTTTACGTCACGTAAATACCTGGATAATTTTACAATTCTAACTGCAAAAGCATAACTTTTCTGTTGTATAATATTATCCTTCTTCATCTTAAATCGTAATTGAAAATTCGTAATTCGTAATTATCTATTTCTTAATTAGAAAGTACTTAGTTCTTGATAAAGGCGTTGAATAGGCAATCCTACAACATTAAAATATGAACCTTCGATGCCATCAATGCCCACAAAGCCAATCCACTCCTGAATACCATAGGCACCAGCTTTATCGAATGGTTTGTAATTATCTATATAGTAATTAATCTCTTCAAGACTTAGCTCCTTAAAATGCACATGTGTGGTGGTTGAGAATGTCGCTTCTTTTTCTTTTGATTTAAGACAAACGCCAGAAATCACTTGATGAGAACGTCCAGATATAGTCTTCAACATATTTACCGCATCGTCTCTATCTTTTGGCTTTCCTAAAACCATGTCGTCAACACAAACAATGGTATCGGCTGTAATCACCAACTCCTTTTCATTTAAGTTAAGCTCAAAAGCTTCCGCCTTAAGCTTAGCCAAGTAAATTGGAATTTGTTCTCCTTTTAGATGATCAGGATAAACCTCTTCAATATCTTTAGTTTGAATCTTAAAATCAAGTCCCAATTCTTTCAACATCTGATGACGTCGAGGCGACTGAGAAGCCAATATGATATGATAATTTTTTAAATTATTCAGCATGGGTTTTCTAATGATGAATTATAAGTTGCACTCCTAAATTAAACCTTATTCTTCTTACTTGTGATAATTATACTACGGACTAATTTTAAAATCTCATTAACATCTTTATGCATTGATAAAAATTCCTCTTCATCAAGATAACTTGTAACTTCAAACAATTCAAGCCAATAAAGTGTTTCACCTGTTTCCTTTTGTGCTATTCCGAGTTTGTGAATAAAATCGGCTTTAACTCTCTGCATTTTAACTTTCTCTCACATGAGATCCAATAGATGTTCCAGACCTTAATATTTATTTGCTAAGCACATACTCTCGTTTCTCATCGCATAGATATTTATACAAATAAACTATACGTATGGCAAATTGAAACAACTTTGTCTTTACTGTATTTTCATTTATCACCTATAACTTATAATTCATAATTTCCCCAAGATATGATTAACTACAAAAGCATATGAAATACCAGATAGTATCGCCATTCGTAATAAAAAAGCCCCGAATTTCAAGCTCTCATCCTTTTTCAGTTTAATAACCAAATAGGCAAGTAAAAGCAAGGGGACGATAATTAACAGACTAAAATACCAAGGTGTAATCTTATCCATTGGTGCATTTAGAAATTGATACCATACACCAAAAACGGACACACTTAAAAACAAAATTAAGCTGACAATAACTGCTTTAGTCCATTTAAAACCAATTACAGAAGGTAAACTTTTTCGCCCTATTTCCTTATCCCCTTTTACCGAAATTAAATCGCGTACAGATTGGTGAATTAAAACAGCAAAAAAAGCAAAGAATGAGAATGCTCCCACCCAGTATAAAAGGTAATTAAAGGTTGTCTCTGAGGCGACTAAAACTTCAGCATAAGTTTTATTTAAAGGTGGAATCTCGAAGATAACCACCAAGAAAGGAATCGCAGCACAAATAAAAGCTAAAACAAAATTCCCTAATATGAAATGGTTTTTATAAGAAGTTGAATAGAACCACAGCAATCCTCCTGCCATAAAAAAGATAAGAACGAACTGCCAATGCCCAACTTGATATGATACATAGCCACCCAAAAGCAAGCCAATAAAACTAAAAGCCTGGTGTAATATAAGTGAAATTCGCCGACTAATTTCTCTTCCCACAATCACTTCTCGCTTATTTAATCGATCAGCTTTGCTATCGAAATAATCGTTAATAATATAGCCCCCAGCTGCAATAAAAAGAGTTGCTATCACCAAAATTGCAAAATTAAGATCGCTCAATTGCAAGTCAATTCTATTAATCGCCAGTATAGGCTGAATAATAAAATATCGCATCACGTATTGAGTCAGTGCAATAATAATTAGATTGGGTAAGCGAATTAATTTTAGTAGGCTAAGCATCTATATTGTATTGATTGAATGAGTCATATGTGAATGAGTGATCTTACCCTTCCACTTTATCCTTTTTTTCCTTTAACCTTTAAGTCTTAAATACTTTGAATCTTAGTATCCGTTGCAAACCAATTACCTTGAGCACGAAGCACCTGCTCCATTACATCGCGAACTGCTGCACATCCACCATCCATATCAGAAATATAAGATGAAATTTCTTTAATCTGTGTTACCGCATTCTTAGGGCAAGTAGGTACACCAACTCGTTTCATCACCTCATAATCTGGTAAATCATCGCCCATATACATGATATTATCTTCGTCAATATTGTGCTTCGACAAGAAATCTTCGTAATCGGCAATCTTATCTTTCGATGACATATAAATATCTTTAACCCCCAAACCACGGTAACGCTTTTCAACCGCAGGTGACGTTCCACCTGTGATAATCGCAACAGGGTAACCTTTCTTTACAGCATACTGAATAGCATAACCATCCTTAGTATTCGCTGTTCTCAACAATTCACCATCAGAATCGATGGTGATACACTCAGTAGACAATACCCCGTCCACATCGAAAATGAAAGCCTTAACTTTCATTAAATCTTCTTTAAAAAAGGCCATATATATATTTAATATTGAGATATTAGATGTGAGACTTGAGATATATTTTACACATTAACTCAACTCCCAATCATTCATTAACTTCTTATTTTTTCTTAGAATGTAAGTGATAAATACTTTCACTCACAAATCTATACAATTTTTGAAAATCAGGATGCATATTTAAGCTTTCCTCATGTGCTTTTATAACATCTTCGTCAAAGCGTACAGCCGGTCCTGTTTGCGCTGCTTTGGCTGGCATTTTCTGAACCTTCTCTGCTGTTTCCATAATCAATGGCTTTAGCAAATCGAAATTCATATTTCCATCTTGCAGCAATTCTTGTCCAATATGATACATATGATTGGTAAAATTACATGTAAAAACAGCTGCCATATGCAACTGCTTTCTTTGCTGAGATGATAACAACTGAACTGAATTCGAAATCATCTTACCTATTTCGATAAGTTCCGATTCTAGTTCATATTTATTGGCTTCAATGCAAATTGGTATCTTAGAGAAATCCACTTCTCTCGCCTTAGAGAAAGTTTGTAAAGGATAAAACACCCCATAAGTAGACGTGTAATCATCGAATACAGACATAGGCAAACTGCCAGCGGTATGAACTAGAAATTTATCCTTCAGTTTTAAAGTTTCCAAAGCAGTTGGCAAAGCCTTATCGCTTAAAGCGAAAATGTATAAATCGGCATCACGATTTACGTCTGCATAATCGTTACACGAGTCTGCACCAACTTGCTTAGCTAATGTTTCGGCCGACACTTGCGTTCTGCTATAAACTTGACAAATTTCAAAACTTGCCTTCTTTAAAGCCAAAGCCAAATGCGTTGCCAAATTACCAGCTCCTATAAATACAATATTTTTAATCATTTACGATATCTTATCAAATTCGATTAATCATGTAATAATAAATCTTCAGGCGAAGCAGCTATATTTTTCAAAGGCACTTTTCCCTTATCAATCATTGAAAAAATGTGCTTGCAAGCGCCCTTCAAATCATCGTACATATCTTCTGCTACTAGAACCAAACGATCATCATGCCACTCCAAATGATTCAATTCTGATGTCTGCTTATCGCGAGATATCAAATGCAGTGATTTGCTTGGTACAAAAGAGTGGGTTAACTGATTTCTCAATCTATCGTACAACCAAAAGTCCTTATTCACGATGCGGTACTTATTCCCCATTAGTATATTCAATGCTTTCGAGAAACGTTTAGATGATTGAGCTTTTGCCTTCATTGGCTTGTTGTCGAGAAAACAACCTAAAGCTTCAATGGCTTGTCCCATCAGGATAAACGAGAAGAAATAAAAGCCTTCTTTCTGCAATCGCCCAATCTCATCGATAAAGATCCTCGATATAAATTCCTTCTCCTGTTCTGCCTTTATTTTATCCATTCCACAAATTTAAATTATTTGCATGATAATATGGGTCTATTCAATAAACAAAAA
>JADGEF010000035.1:9989-31366 GCA_016744515.1 Marinifilaceae bacterium
CCTCGATATAAATTCCTTCTCCTGTTCTGCCTTTATTTTATCCATTCCACAAATTTAAATTATTTGCATGATAATATGGGTCTATTCAATAAACAAAAATCTGTTCCGTTGTGCTAGTGACTATTTCCGTCATGTAAGTGAGTATTTCCATTGTGCTAGTGACCATTTCCGTTGTGCTAGTGACTATTTCCGTTGTGTAAGTGAGCATTTCCGTTGTGTAAGCGAGTATTTCCATTGTGCAAGTGAGCATTTCCGTTATGTAAGTGAGTATTTCCATTGTGCAAGTGAGCATTTCCGTTATGTAAGTGAGCATTTCCGTTGTGTAAGCGAGTATTTCCGTTTGGCAACAGAACAACTAAAACAACGAACGGAAGCATTAATAAATAGATCTATAAATAGGATAAGTAGTACGGAGCAAGTAATACTTAAATATTTGTACATTTGCCCAACAAATTAATAGAGCAAATTCGAACATTCTATCACAACAATATATATGAAAGGGAAATTGTATTTAATACCAACAACAATGGGCGATACAGGTCTCAACTCTGTTATCCCAAAGGACATTCAGGAACTGATTCCAACAATCAAGCATTTTATTGTTGAGAACATCAGAACGGCTCGTCGCTACCTAAAAAAGGTTGATCGAACTATCAATATTGATGAGCTAAGCTTTTATGAGCTAAACAAACACAGTTCTCCTGATGCTATTTCTGATTATTTGAAAGCGATTAAGGAACATGATATGGGAATTATATCAGAGGCTGGTTGTCCTGGTGTTGCCGATCCAGGTGCTGATGTAGTTAAGTTGGCTCACGAAAGAAACATTAGAATAGTCCCTTTAGTTGGTCCTTCGTCTATTTTACTTTCGCTGATGGCTTCGGGTTTTAACGGACAGAGTTTTGCTTTTAATGGCTACATACCTATTAAAGACGGCGAGCGAATTAAAAGAATCAAACAAATGGAGAGTCGTTCTATGAATGAGAACCAAACTCAGATTTTTATTGAAGCGCCTTACCGCAACATGAAACTTTTGGAAGATTTAGCCAAAGAATGTAGCGCTGGTACAAAAATCTGTGTGGCGGTTGATATCACTATGGAAACAGAATTCATTAAAACCCTTCCTGCTAAGCAATGGAAAAACGAAATGCCAGAATTGCATAAACGTCCTACTATTTTTCTTTTGCACAAGAATAAATAGAGTATTTGAATAAAATATATGAAGAGCTGTCGAGATAATCGATGGCTCTTTTTTTGCTATCAATTCTTACACATCTCCCTTTTAAACTTATTATATAAATAACAACTCATTAGCTTTAAATATCTTATTAACAAATACTCACAAACTGAAATATCTACCTTTTGTGTGACTCGGATATCTTGCAATCCGTTGGATATGTTTGCATGCAGAGCATGCAAAAAAAAGGAGTTGCATAATGCAACTCCTTAAATATATACCAAACTAAGTTCTCTTATTTTTTGAAGATACCTAAGTCTTTTAAGTCTGAACTTAAAACATAATCAAGGTGAGCAGCACATTTCGCTTTACCCATCTTAACAAATACCTCACATGAAGCTTGATACTTATCGTTACGAGTTGTATCCAATAGTAATAAGTATCCCATGATGATATAACCAGCCATTTCAACCAAACGACGTGCATGGAAATCCAAAAAGTCGTTGTGATCTGCAGTAGCGTTAATGTCATTTACTTTAGCAACAGCCTCTTCGTACTTCTCAGTCATACCCTTAAGAGTTGTTCTGATGTACTCTAACTGTGGATTAAGCTCTTCGCCTTCGTAGAACTTAATTTGAGCAAGATACTGACCTGTAGTTACCCCACGAACAGCAGCTACAACTTGTAACTGAGTTGTTCCTTCGTAAATGTTGGTAATACGTGCATCACGAACTAAACGCTCAATTGGGTAATCTTTCATGTACCCAGAACCTGCGTGAATTTGCAATGAATCGTAAGCTACTTCATTACAAAACTCAGAAGCAAATAATTTCAATAGAGGCGTGAATACATCAGCAAGCTTCTGATATTTCTTCATCTCAGTTCTCTCTTCTTTATCTAAAGAACGATCTTGAGAAATATGGTAGTAGCACTTATAAACATCAACCATACGACACGTTTCATACAACATAGAACGAGAAGCATTCAACTTCGCTTCCATATTGGTCAACATTTCATAAACAGCAGGAAATTCGATAATTGCTTTACCAAACTGACGACGCTCTTTAGCATATGCTAAACCTTCGCGATAAGCAGCTTCGGCAATACCTACTGATTGAGCACCTACACCTAAACGAGCACCGTTCATCAATGACATCACATATTTGATAAGTCCCATTTTACGAGAACCTACCAATTCTGCAGGAGCATTGGTAAATACCAACTCGCAAGTAGGAGAACCAATAATACCCATTTTATGCTCGATACGACGAACTTTAACAGCCATGTGCTTTTTGTCATAAATAAACATTGACAAACCACGACCATCATTAGTTCCTTCCTCAGAACGAGCCAATACTAGAGCTACGTCACCATCACCATTGGTAATAAAACGTTTTACTCCGTCCAAATACCACTGATCTTCGTCAGCATTGTAAGTTGCCTTCAACTGCACAGCTTGAAGGTCAGAACCTGCATCTGGCTCAGTTAAGTCCATAGCTGCCGTAGCACCTTTAGCAAAACGTGGCAAGTAATTTTCTTTCTGCTCTTTTGAAGCGAATTCGTGAATTGTTTCAGCACAATCCTGAAGTCCCCAGATGTTAGCAAAACCACCGTCAGAACGAGAAATAAGTTCACCAGCCATTACGTAAGGTACAAGAGGAAAATTCAATCCATCGTACTCACGTGGAAGACTCATTCCAATCAAACCTGCTTTTGCAAGAGATTCGTGATTTTCGGCGGTCCCTTTTGCGTAAATCACACGATCGTTTTCAACTCTAGGACCTTCTTGATCAACACCTTCAGCATTAGGACCAATAATATCGCCACAAATCTCACCTACAATTTCTAGTGTGCGATCGTAGCTGTCCATAGCATCCTCAAAATCAAGAGGTGCATAATCATACTTATCTTTATCTTCGAAGCCACGCTCTTTAAGCGCAACAATTTTTTTCATTAACGGGTGTTCCAAATGGAACTTCATGTCCTCGTTATCTGTATAGAAATTAGCCATTTTTTTCTTTTTGTGAATGAGTAAATAAGTGAAAGAATGAAAAAGTAAGGATGTTAAAGAGTCAATAAATATAGAATTGATCAAAATAAATTCTCTATCTCATTCCTTTTTCATCTGTTTATTTCTTTACTTTTTTACTTCAAAAATCCTACTTGGTATTCTCTTTATACTTTTTGATCATCTTAGGTACAACATCAGCAATATCACCTGTAATTATATAGTCAGCAAAATTGTTGATTGGAGCATTCTTATCCGTGTTAATAGCAATTACCATGGCAGACTCTTCCATACCAGCAGTGTGCTGAATCTGACCCGAAATACCACAAGCAATATACAACTTAGGACGTACAGTAACACCTGTTTGACCAATTTGACGTTCGTGAGAAGAATAACCAGCATCTATAGCAGCACGAGAAGCACCTACTTCACCACCAATAACATCAGCTAGTTCATATAACTTATCGAAATTTTCTTTTGAACCAACACCGTAACCACCTGCAACTATAATACCTGCATTCTTGATGTTTACTTTAGAAGCTTCCATGTGACGTTCAATAACTTTCACAACAAAATCCTCAGAGTTCAAATATTTCTCAACTTCAATATTCTTAACTTTTCCTTTGTAAGCTTCAGAACGAATCTCTTTCTTCATTACACCCTCACGAACTGTAGCCATTTGCGGACGACAATCTGGGTTAATAATTGTAGCAACAATGTTACCACCAAAAGCAGGACGAATCTGATACAATAAATCTTTATAATCCTTTTTATTTTTCTTATCAGTATGATCACCAATAATCAAACTCGTACAATCAGCAGTTAGACCAGAGTGAAGTGCTGAAGATACACGAGGACCTAAATCACGACCGATGCTTGTAGCACCCATCAAAGCGATTTGTGGTTTCTCTTCTCCAAACAATTTTACAATGATTGAAGTATGAGGTAAAGTTGTGTATGGATAAAGACGCTTATCCTCAGCCATCCATAAAGTATCAACTCCAAAAGGAATAATTTGTTTCTCAACACCTTTAAGGTTGGCACCAATAACAACAGCCTCAAGCTTACACTTTAAATCATCAGCTAGCGATCTACCTTTAGTTAAAAGTTCAAGACTTACATCAGCAATCTGTCCCTCTTCTATTTCGCAATATACAAATACGTTATTCACGGTTCTTAATTTTAAAATTCTACATTGAAATGATAGGAAAAACCAATCGATTAACCAATGGTATGGTTAGCAATTAACTCTTTCATTAGTTCATCCATATCAGCATCACTAGGCTCAAGTACCTTAGCTTCTTTAGCTTGAAACACGACATTTTCAATCGCTTTTACCTTTGTAGGTGAACCTATTAAACCAAGCTCTTCAGCTTTAGTATCGATATCGTTCACACTCCACTCACCAATGTTTAGGTAAGGACGGTTATTGTGTAATGCGATATAGTCTTCGTCAGCATTCTGCATTTCAGAAACCGCTCTTGCATGCTTGTATTTCATAACAAACTTCGCATTACGCGGACGACAGTCAGGAGCAGAAGCATTTACAGTTACAACCATTGGAAGAGAACCTTCAACAGTTTCAACACCACGCTCTAAACGACGTTTAACAACGATTTTACCCTTTTCAGCTGAAACAACATCCTCAGCATAAGTAATCTGTGGGAAACCTAATTTCTCAGCAACCTGTGGTCCAACCTGAGCTGTATCACCATCAATAGCCTGACGACCAGCAATGATTATATCAATTTCACCCATTTTCTTCAATGTACAAGATAAAGCATAAGAAGTCGCTAAAGTATCAGATCCTGCAAAAGCACGGTCTGATAAAAGGATACCATTATCCGCTCCACGATATAAACCTTCACGAATGATTTCAGCAGCTCTACCAGGTCCCATAGTCAATAATGTGATCTCAGCTCCAGGGTATTTATCTTTTAGACGCAATGCTTGCTCAAGTGCATTTAAATCTTCAGGATTGAAGATAGCAGGCAAAACAGCTCTATTCACAGTTCCATCAGCTTTCATAGCATCTTTCCCAACATTACGAGTATCAGGAACCTGCTTAGCAAGAACAACAATTTTTAATCCTTTCATTGTTATATATGTTTTATCAGTTTATAATCGAATATCTCTCAAAATTTATCCATATCAACATTTGTTAAAATAGAATGATCAGTCTCTTCGATTACAATTTGTTATTATTCAGTTTCATGCTTTATTGAGGCCTAAAATCAGGCTTAGCAAATATATGGAATAGACTACTTAAATCAAATTTATATAAGCATCTATCCTAGTAAACAAAAGCTCCACCTTATCAATTAATATTCAACACATTAAATCAACAGGTAGATCAATAATAAAGCATGTTATACAAGAGTATTCATAATTCGATACCTTCCAACTCACCTAGCGTCCAAAAAAAAGATCAGAACCATTTTATCATTTATTATTAATGGTAACTTCAATACCTCTTAATAAAACCATTAGTTTAGAAATTCATGATAACATTTTAGCAGAAATTCTTTCACCTTACGCTAGGATAAGACAAAGCCTAAAATACTAAAAGTGGAGATTCGTAATGAATTTCCACTTTTTTATTATGACTTAATATTTTTAGGCCTGACCTGTTGGTCCGAATCCCATTGGAATAAGTGGTCCTTGAGATCCCTGACCACCATCTACATTCTTAATAGGGCCATTCATTGATTCGAATTTGTTAATATTATCTTGTAAAGCTAACATCAAACGCTTCGCATGCTCTGGAGTTAAAATAACTCTAGATTTTACATCAGCTTTAGGTACACCTGGCATAATCCTTACAAAATCAATCACAAATTCAGAGCTAGAGTGTGTAATAACTGCAAGGTTTGAATATGTGCCTTGCGCAACCTCTTCACTAAGCTGAATATCAATTTGATTTCCTTTTTTATTGTCTTCCATTATAAATATTTTTCGTTCTGTCTCAGAAGTTTTATTTGATCTTAAATTTCTAAATTAAGCTTAGCTAAAATAAGAAAATTTATTTGAATTAAGATAATAAAAAAAGGCTGTTTCAATAAATGAAACAGCCTTTATATTTATTAAGAGTATAATTACTCTTCAGTCGTTTTAGTAGAAAGAAGTTTTTCAAAATCTTCTTTAGCACCAACTACAATGTCTTTATAGGCTTTAAGACCAGTACCTGCAGGAATCAACTTACCACAAATAACGTTCTCTTTCAATCCTTCTAAATTATCAACCTTACCACGAATAGCAGCTTCGTTCAATACTTTAGTTGTTTCCTGGAAAGAAGCAGCTGACATGAAACTTTTAGTTTGTAGAGACGCACGAGTAATCCCCTGTAGAATCTGAGTTGAAGTAGCAGCAATAACATCACGTGCAACAACCAACTTCATATCCTTACGTTTCAATACTGAATTCACATCACGTAATTGTCTAGCAGTAATTGTTTGCCCTAATACTAATTCATTAGAATCACCAGCTTCCACTACAACTTTCTTACCAAAAATCTCATCGTTCTCAAGCATAAACAACTGCTTATCAACAATTTGTTTTTCAAGGAAAATTGTATCACCTGGATCAGAAATAATAACTTTACGCATCATCTGACGTACAATAATCTCAAAGTGCTTATCATTAATCTTCACACCCTGCATACGGTAAACATCCTGTACTTCATTCACAATATACTCCTGAACTTTTGTAGGACCTTTAATTGCAAGAATATCAGCAGGAGTTGTAGCTCCATCAGAAAGTGGCGTACCAGCTCTAATGTAATCACTCTCCTGAACAAGCATTTGTCTAGATAAAGGTACCAAGTACTTCTTCTCTTGACCTGTTCTTGAAGTAACAATAACTTCACGATTACCACGCTTAATTTTACCGAAAGCTATTTCACCATCAATCTCCGAAACAACAGCTGGATTAGATGGGTTACGAGCTTCAAACAACTCAGTAACACGAGGAAGACCCCCAGTAATATCACCCGTTTTACCAACATTTCTCGGAATCTTAACAACAGATTGTCCGATAGAAATCATATCACCTTCACCTACCGAGACGTGAGCCCCTACTGGTAAGTTATAAGACTTAAGAATTGTGCCATCAGATCCTAAGATTCTAACACTTGCATTCTTAGCTTTATCCTTAGATTCAATAATTACTTTCTCAGCAAAACCGGTTGCTTCATCAGATTCTTCACTGAAAGTGATACCTTCAATTAAGTTTTCAAATGAAATCTTTCCCGAGAATTCAGAAATAATCATGGCATTATAAGGATCCCACTCACAAATAAGTTCACCCTTAGAAACATCAGCCCCATCCTTAGTATACAGTTTAGAACCGTAAGGAATAGTATGTGTTCTTACTGCTATATTAGTATTCTTATCGATGATACGTAATTCAGCCAAACGACCAATTACAACATCGTATTTCTTACCTTCTTCAGTAGTATGCTCAACAGTTCTAAGTTCATCGAACTCAGCAATACCATCATATTTTGAAGTTACCGAGTTTTCAGCAGAAACGTTACCCGCTGTACCCCCAACGTGGAAAGTACGTAGTGTTAACTGTGTACCTGGCTCACCGATTGACTGTGCTGCAATAACACCAACAGCTTCACCTTTTTGAACCAACTCACCACTTGCAAGGTTACGTCCGTAACATTTAGCACAAACACCTTTACGAGCTTCACAAGTTAATACTGAACGAATCTCAACTGTCTCAACTGGAGAAGCTTCAATAGCTTCAGCAACTTCCTCAGTAACTTCCATACCTGCAGCAACTAAAAGCTCTCCAGTTAATGGATGGTAGATATCATGAACAGTTGTACGACCTAATATTCTTTCATATAGAGAAGCAACAACATCTTCTTGATTCTTAATTGCTGAAGCAGAAAGACCTCTTAAAGTACCACAATCAGGCTCGTGGATAATAACGTCTTGTGCAACATCAACCAAACGACGAGTTAAGTAACCCGCATCGGCTGTTTTAAGAGCCGTATCCGCAAGACCTTTACGAGCACCGTGAGTAGAGATAAAGTACTCAAGTACAGAAAGACCTTCCTTAAAGTTTGAAAGAATTGGATTTTCAATAATCTGACCACCTTTAGCTCCAGACTTCTGAGGCTTGGCCATCAAACCACGCATACCACCCAACTGACGAATCTGCTCTCGCGATCCACGAGCACCAGAGTCAAGCATCATGTATACCGAGTTGAAACCTTGGTTATCGGTTTCTAACTGAGTCATCAATGTTTGAGTCAAGTTAGCATTTACATGCGTCCAAATATCAATAATCTGATTGTAACGCTCGTTATTAGTAATGAATCCCATATTATAGTTATTCTTTACTTCTTCAACTTGCGCATAACCATCAGCTACCATTGCGTCCTTCTCTGCAGGAACCTGAACATCAGAAAGGTTAAAAGATAATCCACCTTCAAATGCCTTACGGTAACCTAAGTTTTTAATATCATCGAGAAACTTAGCAGTAACGTGAACACCACATTTCTTGTAAACATATCCAATGATATCACGTAGAGCTCTCTTAGTAATCAACTGGTTTAAGAAACCTGCCTTTTCTGGAGTACACTCATTTACAATGATACGACCAATAGTTGTCTCAATTAACTTGTCAACCAACTCGTCATTTTCATCAAGATCTTTTACTTTAACGTTAATTACAGCGTGAAGATCAACGGCTTTTTCATTGAAAGCAATCATTGCCTCTTCAGCAGAATAAAAAGTAAGACCTTCACCTTTACAACCTTTTCTTGACTTAGTAATGTAGTAAAGACCAAGTACCATATCCTGAGAAGGAACAGTAATTGGAGTTCCATTCGCTGGATTCAGAATATTGTGAGAACACAACATTAGCATCTGAGCCTCAAGAACAGCCTCATTACCTAAAGGTAAGTGCACCGCCATCTGATCACCATCAAAGTCGGCATTAAAACCGGTACATGCAAGAGGGTGTAGACGAATAGCTTTTCCTTCAATCAATTTTGGTTGGAAAGACTGGATACCCAAACGGTGAAGCGTTGGAGCACGGTTAAGCAGCACTGGATGTCCTTTCAATACATTTTCAAGAATATCCCAAACCACTGGATCTTTACGATCAACGATTTTCTTAGCTGACTTTACAGTCTTAACAATTCCACGCTCAATAAGCTTACGAATAACGAAAGGCTTATAAAGTTCAGCTGCCATATCCTTAGGGATACCACACTCGTGCATTTCCAAATCTGGACCTACAACAATTACCGAACGAGCAGAATAGTCAACACGCTTACCCAACAGATTCTGACGGAAACGACCTTGCTTACCTTTCAATGAATCTGAAAGAGATTTTAAAGGACGATTATTTTCTGTCTTTACTGCATTAGATTTACGTGAGTTATCAAATAGTGAATCAACAGCCTCTTGAAGCATACGTTTTTCATTACGTAAAATTACTTCTGGAGCTTTGATTTCAATTAGTCTCTTAAGACGATTGTTACGAATAATTACACGACGATAAAGGTCATTCAAATCCGAAGTTGCAAAACGACCACCATCCAAAGGTACCAAAGGACGCAATTCTGGTGGAATTACTGGAACAACTTTAACAACCATCCATTCAGGATTATTTACTCCCTTAGAATCACGGAAAGCACCAACAACTTGAAGACGTTTCAAAGCTTCGTTTTTACGTTGCTGTGAAGTCTCAGTGCTAGCCTTATGACGTAACTCATATGATAATGAATCAAGATCTAAACGAGAAAGTAAACTGCAAAGTGCATCAGCACCCATCTTAGCAATAAACTTATTTGGATCTTCATCATCTAAGTGTTGATTTTCTGTTGGAAGTTCATCAAGAATATCTAAATATTCTTCTTCTGTTAGAAAATCAAGATAATTGATACCATCAGCAGCTTTAATACCTGCATTAATTACGACATAACGCTCGTAATAAATAATAGTATCTAATTTTTTTGTTGGTAAACCTAAAAGGTAACCAATTTTATTTGGCAACGATTTAAAATACCAAATATGCGCTACAGGAACAACCAATTGGATGTGTCCCATACGCTCACGACGTACTTTTTTCTCGGTTACCTCAACACCACATCGGTCACAAACAATACCACGATAACGGATACGCTTATATTTACCACAGTGACACTCATAATCTTTTACAGGACCGAAAATTCTTTCACAGAATAAACCGTCACGTTCTGGCTTATAAGTACGATAGTTGATGGTTTCAGGCTTTAAAACTTCACCACTAGATCTTTCTAAGATCTCCTCAGGAGAAGCAAGACTGATAGAGATTTTTGTAAAATTACTCTTTACTTTGTTATCTCTTCTGAATGCCATATATTGAAAATTAGGATATTAACAAATTGATTCATGAAAAGTGAATGTCGAGAATCTCAACATTCACTTTCTATATAAGGCTTATACTAATTTAACGCTCAAGCCAAGACCTCTAAGTTCGTGTAATAACACATTTAGAGATTCAGGAATACCTGGAGCTGGCATAGGTTCACCTTTAACGATAGCTTCATAAGCTTTCGCTCTACCCATTACATCATCCGACTTAATAGTCAAGATTTCTTGTAGAACATGAGCAGCACCAAAGGCCTCAAGAGCCCATACCTCCATCTCTCCAAATCGCTGACCACCAAACTGAGCCTTACCACCAAGTGGTTGCTGAGTAATCAGAGAATAAGGACCGATAGAACGCGCATGCATCTTATCATCAACCATGTGACCTAGTTTCAGCATGTAGATAACACCAACCGTAGCAGGTTGATCAAATCTTACACCAGTACCTCCATCATGAAGGTAGGCTCTACCAAAAGCAGGAACACCAGCTTTGTCAGTATATGCAGTAATTTCGTCTAGACTTGCACCATCGAAAATCGGTGTTGCAAACTTCAAACCTAGCTCAATACCAGCCCATCCAAGAACGGTTTCAAAAACCTGTCCAAGGTTCATACGAGATGGTACACCAAGAGGATTCAAGCAAATGTCTACAGTAGATCCATCCTCAAGGAATGGCATATCTTCCTGACGAACAACTCGCGAAATAATACCCTTATTACCGTGACGCCCTGCCATTTTATCACCAATCTGAAGCTTACGTTTTTTAGCAACATAAACTTTAGCCATTTGGATGATACCTACTGGCATTTCGTCTCCGATAGTAACGTTGTATTTCTTACGTTTACTTGCACTATCAAGCTCTTTATACTTAATAACGAAGTTATGCAGTAAGGTCTTAATGGTCTCATTCTTTTCCTTATCAGTTGTCCACTTATTAGGGTCAACTTGAAGGTAATTAATCTCCATTAATAATTTCTGAGTAAACTTAACACCTTTAGGAATCAAGTCAACACTTAAATAATCCTTAACACCTTGAGAAGTCTTTCCATTACAGATCGTAAACAATTTCTCTATAAGAAGATTGTTTAGGCTAGCAATAGTTTTTTCAAACTCTTCATCAAGTTTTTGCAATATTGGCTTATCACTTTGTTTCGACTTGCGGTCGCGTACAGCACGAGAGAATAACTTCTTCTCAATCACAACACCACGAAGTGAAGGTGAAGCTTTAAGAGATGCATCTTTTACATCACCTGCTTTATCACCGAAAATTGCACGAAGCAATTTCTCTTCTGGAGAAGGATCAGATTCTCCCTTAGGAGTAATCTTACCGATAAGGATATCGCCTGGCTCAACATTCGCACCAATGCGAATCAAACCATTTTCATCAAGGTTACGTGTAGCTTCTTCACTTACATTAGGAATATCAGAAGTTAATTCTTCCATTCCTCGCTTAGTATCACGTACTTCAAGAGTGTACTCATCAACGTGAATTGAAGTAAATACATCATCCTTAACAATACGTTCAGAAATTACAATCGCATCCTCATAGTTATAACCCTTCCAAGGCATAAATGCCACTTTAAGGTTACGACCAAGTGCTAACTCACCAGTTTGAGTACCATATCCATCAGTTAGGATTTGTCCCTGAACTAACTTATCACCCTTAGACACAATAGGCTTAAGGTCAATAGTAGTTCCCTGGTTAGTTTTTTGATATTTTGGTAAATTGTAAGTGACAACATTTGATTCAAAACTCACAAATGATTCATTTTCGCTTCTTTCGTAAGCGATTACAATTTTAGTTGCATCAACAAATTCAACAACACCATTTCTTCTAGCTACAATCTGAGTACGGGAATCTTTAGCAACAGTTGCTTCAAGACCAGTACCTACAACTGGAGATTCAGGTTTGATAAGAGGAACAGCTTGACGCATCATATTCGATCCCATCAAGGCACGATTGGCATCATCATGCTCAAGGAACGGTATCAAAGAAGCCGCCATAGAAGCAATCTGATTAGGAGCAACGTCCATCAAATCTAAATTTTCAATCTCTTCGAATGGGAAATCACCATCTTTACGAGATTTAGCCTTAGCATTAACAAATGAACCATCTTCATTCAATGGAGCATTAGCTTGTGCAATAGTCAATCCTTCTTCTTCCTCAGCTGAGCGATAAGCTACACCTTCGGTACTTAGATCAACTTTTCCATCTGTTACTTTACGGTATGGTGTTTCAATAAACCCTAGATCATTAATCTTAGCGAAAACACATAAAGAAGAGATCAAACCAATATTTGGTCCCTCTGGTGTTTCAATAGGACATAAACGACCATAGTGAGTATAGTGAACATCTCGAACCTCGAAACCTGCTCTCTCACGAGACAGACCACCTGGTCCAAGAGCTGACATTCTTCTCTTATGAGTGACCTCTGCAAGTGGATTCGTTTGATCCATAAACTGAGACAAAGCATTTGTTCCGAAGAATGAGTTGATAACTGAAGATAAAGTCTTCGAGTTAATCAAATCAATTGGAGTAAAGACCTCATTGTCACGTACGTTCATTCTTTCACGAATCGTACGAGCCATACGAGCTAAACCAACTCCAAATTGACTATATAATTGTTCCCCTACAGTACGAACACGACGGTTACTTAAGTGGTCAATATCATCCACATCAGTACGAGCGTTCAATAGCTTAATAAGGTACTTGATAATCTCAATAATATCTTCCTTAGTCAATACCTTAGTGTCCCTATCAGTATTAAGACCAAGTTTTTTGTTAATTCTATAACGACCAACATCACCTAAATCGTAACGTTTGTCAGAGAAAAATAACTTATCAATTACATCACGAGCTGTAGCCTCATCTGGTGGCTCAGAGTTTCTTAATTGACGATAGATATGAAGAACAGCTTCTTTCTCAGAGTTACAAGGGTCTTTTTGCAAAGTATTATAAATAATTGCATAGTCAGCAAGATTCTGCTGCTCCTTGTGTAATAAGATAGTCTTAGCCCCTGACTCAAGAATTTCTTCGATGTGTTCTGTTTCAATTATAGTTTCTCTATCGATTATAACTTCGTTACGTTCGATAGAAACAACCTCTCCTGTATCCTCATCTACGAAGTCTTCAATCCAAGATTTAAGAACACGAGCGGCAAGTTTACGACCGACAACTTTCTTAAGTCCGGTTTTTGAAACTTTAATTTCATCAGCGAGATCAAAAATCTCTAGAATATCTTTATCGCTTTCGAAACCAATCGATCTTAATAGAGTGGTAACAGGAAGCTTTTTCTTACGGTCGATATAAGCATACATGACATTATTAATGTCAGTAGCAAATTCAATCCATGATCCTTTGAATGGAATAATACGTGCGGAATATAACTTAGTTCCGTTAGTATGTAAACTTTGTCCGAAGAATACACCAGGAGAACGGTGAAGTTGAGAAACAACAACTCGCTCAGCACCATTGATTACGAAAGTACCTTTTTCAGTCATGTAAGGTACGGTTCCAAGATATACATCTTGAATTACTGTATCGAAATCCTCATGCTCAGGATCTGTACAATATAGTTTCAGTTTAGCCTTTAAGGGCACACTGTAACTAAGACCTCGTTCAATACACTCTGCAATGGAGTAACGTGGTGGATCAACAAAATAGTCAAGAAATTCCAATACAAAATTGTTACGCGTATCCGTAATTGGAAAATTCTCACTAAATACCTTAAATAATCCTTCGCTCTTTCTCTTTTCAGAAATTGTTTCCAACTGAAAAAAGTCTTGAAAAGATTTTAATTGTACTTCCAAAAAGTCAGGATATAAAAACTGATCTTTATTCGAAGCAAAACTAATTCTTTGACTAATAGTATTTGAAGACATTTACTTGAAATTAATTGAACCTAAACAATAATAAACAACAAAAAGGCTTAGAGTTCCAAATGAATGAAACTCTAAACCAAGAATAACCTTATTTAAAGGTCTTAGCGCTTCTATTTAAGTTCAACTTCAGCTCCAGCCTCTTCTAATTGTGCTTTTAATGCTTCAGCTTCTTCTTTAGAAACCTTCTCTTTCAATGCGTTTGGTGCAGCATCAACTGCAGCTTTAGCATCCTTAAGTCCAAGACCAGTTAATTCCTTAACTAATTTCACAACAGCTAGTTTAGAACCACCTGCTGATAAAAGAACTACGTCAAATTCAGTTTGCTCAGCAGCACCGCCTTCAGCATCACCGCCTGCAACTACAACAGCAGCAGCAGCTGGCTCAATTCCGTACTCATCTTTTAAGATTTGAGCTAATTCACTTACTTCCTTAACAGTCAAATTAACTAATTCTTCTGCAAACTTTTTTAAATCTGCCATTTTGGTTGATTTTTAAAATTTAAATACTCTAAATATATTACTCTGATACTACTTCGCCAGTAGATTCACCCTTACCGTTTTCTAAAGCAGAAATAACTTTCTGAATTGGAGCTTGCAATGCTGCAATAATATCACCAATAAGTTCTTCTTTAGATTTAATACCAACAAGAGTTTCTAACTCACCTTCGCCAATATAAACAGCTCCCTCTACGAAAGCTCCTTTAAGCGTTGGTTTGTCATTACCTTTACTGAATTCTTTGATTAGCTTTGCAGGAGCATTTCCTACATCTGAAAGCATAAGAGATGTTGCACCCTTAAGTATTTCAGTCAAACCATTACACTCAACTTCAACTTTTTCTAAAGCCTTACGAAGTAAAGTGTTTTTCACAACAACCATTTTGATCTGCTTCCCAAAACAAGCTCTACGTAAAGCAGAAGTTGTTTCAGCATTCATTCCTGAAGTGTCAGCTAGATAAAAGTGATTTGATGCGTTGATTTGTTCTGTCAAGCTATCAATAATCTGAATTTTGTCTTCCTTTTTCATGATTACCAAGGTCTCGATTAAAAAATAATTTGATTAGTCAATAAGTGATTTAGGATCAATTTGAATCCCTACACTCATTGTACTTGACAGGTATACACTCTTGATGTAAGTCCCTTTTGCTGCAGATGGCTTCAATTTGTTGATAATGCCTACGAATTCCATAGCATTATCTTTGATTTTATCTGCTTCAAAAGATACCTTAGCAACTGATGAATGAATAATACCATATTTGTCGACCTTGAAATCTATCTTTCCAGCCTTAACTTCGTTAACAGCTTTAGCAATGTCCATTGTTACTGTTCCGCTCTTAGGGTTAGGCATTAAACCACGTGGGCCTAATACACGTCCTAGTGCACCTACTTTAGCCATAACAGTTGGCATTGTAATGATAACATCAATATCAGTCCATCCTGCTTTGATCTTAGTAATATATTCGTCAAGACCAACAAAGTCAGCACCTGCTGCTTTAGCTTCTTCTTCCTTATCAGGAGTACAAAGTACTAAAACACGAACATTCTTACCAGTACCATGAGGTAGAGTTACCACTCCACGAACCATTTGATTCGCTTTTCTAGGGTCAACTCCTAAGCGGACATCCATATCCACTGAAGCGTCAAATTTAGTTGTAGTAATCTCCTTAACCAATGCTGCTGCTTCGTCGATAGTATAGATCTTATCTGCCTCGACTTTTTCTAAAGCTAACTTTCTATTCTTTGTTATACTCATTTTAAATGCAGTATTAAAAATTATTGATTAAGCGGACTATCACCTGAAATAGTGACACCCATACTTCTTGCTGTTCCAGCTACCATACTCATGGCGCTCTCTACTTCAAAAGCATTCAAATCTTTCATCTTTCCTTCTGCGATAGCACGTACCTGTTCCCAAGTAATTGATCCAACCTTAATACGGTTAGATTCCGCAGAACCTGATTTTAATTTTGCAGCCTCTAATATTTGAACAGCAACAGGAGGAGTTTTCGTAATAAATTCGAAAGAACTATCACTGTAAACAGTGATAACAACTGGAATAACTTTTCCAGCCATGTCTTGAGTTCTTGCATTGAATTGTTTACAAAAATCCATAATATTTACTCCCTTAGCACCTAATGCTGGTCCTACTGGAGGTGAAGGATTTGCAGCACCACCTTTGATCTGCAATTTTATTAATCCTGCTACTTCTTTAGCCATAGTTTTACTTTTCTAAAGGTTTTTTATTCTTTTTCTACTTGCATGAAACTTAATTCAAGAGGCGTTTTACGTCCAAAGATCTTAACCATAACTTTTAGTTTTTTCTTCTCTGCATTTACCTCTTCTATCACACCAGTAAAACCATTAAATGGTCCATCATTCACATTTACCGACTCGCCAACAAAATAAGGAATACTCATTTCCTCATCTTTATTAGTAAGCTCGTCAACCACACCCAAAATACGATTCACTTCTGATTGTCGCAATGGAGACGGATCGCCGCCTTTAGTATCCCCCAGGAAGCCAATCACATTCGTAACACTACGAAGGATGTGAGGGATTTCGCCTGTCAATGCCGCTTCGATTAAAACATAGCCTGGTAAGAAAATTCTTTCCTTGCTTATTTTTTTACCGTTGCGCACCACAAACACTTTTTCAGTTGGAATGAGAACCTGTGATACGTAATCCTGAAGTCCAAGATTAGAAATCTCGCTTAAGATATACTCTTGGACCTTCTTTTCTTTTCCTCCTACAGCCCGTAGAACATACCATTTTTTGTCAATTTCAGCCATCTTAAAATTTCAGTGATTAGTAAAACATACCATATACAGTGTCCATCAGACTCTTAAACCCCAAATCCATTACTGAAATTGCAATTGCAATAATTGCTGAAGCTATCATTACTACGATAGCACTGCTTTGGAGTTCAGGCCATGATGGCCACGACACTTTCTGTGTAAGTTCGTTATAAACGTCTTTAATATAATTTACTAATTTCATGTGCTTATAATTAAAGTTTTATTAATTCACATGGAAGTTGTCTCACAATCTAACAAATCCAGTTTGTGAGACTTATTTCATAAGACAAAATATCCTTTAGCACGGGTGGAGAGACTCGAACTCCCGACACCTGGTTTTGGAGACCAGTGCTCTGCCAACTGAGCTACACCCGTAAAGAAGAGTGATTCGAGAACGAATCACTCTTTATATCAAAATTACTCTACAATTTCAGTAATCTGACCTGCACCTACTGTTCTACCACCTTCACGGATAGCGAAACGCAGACCTAATGAACAAGCAACTGGAGTAATTAACTCAACGTTAATAGTCACGTTATCACCTGGCATTACCATCTCAACACCTTCTGGAAGAGTAATCTCACCAGTTACATCAAGAGTTCTGATATAGAACTGAGGACGGTATTTGTTATGGAATGGAGTGTGACGTCCACCTTCTTCTTTTTTCAATACATAAATCTCAGCCTTAATCTTAGTATGAGGCGTGATTGTATTAGGATGACAGATAACCATACCACGTTTGATAGCAGACTTCTCAATACCTCTCAACAAGATACCTACGTTATCACCAGCTTGACCTTCGTCAAGAATCTTACGAAACATCTCAACACCAGTACAAACAGTTTTCATTCCTTCAGCACCAAGACCAATAATTTGAAGTTCTTCACCAGTTTTCACAATACCAGATTCGATACGACCTGTAGCAACAGTTCCACGACCAGTAATAGAGAATACATCCTCGATAGGCATCAAGAAAGGCTTCTCAACATCACGTGGAGGAAGTGGAATCCAAGTATCAACAGCTTCCATAAGCTCCATGATCTTTTCTTCCCACTCTGGCTCACCGTTCAACCCACCAAGAGCAGATCCAGCAATGATAGGCGTATTATCACCATCAAATTCATAGAAATCTAAAAGCTCGCGCATTTCCATTTCTACCAACTCAAGCATCTCTTCATCGTCAACCATGTCAACTTTGTTCAAGAAAACTACCATTTTAGGTACATTTACCTGACGAGCCAATAGGATATGCTCGCGAGTCTGAGGCATAGGACCATCAGTAGCAGCACAAACTAGAATCGCACCGTCCATCTGAGCAGCACCAGTAACCATATTCTTTACGTAGTCAGCGTGACCTGGACAGTCAACGTGAGCGTAATGACGATTAGCAGTTGAATACTCAACATGTGCAGTATTAATAGTAATACCTCTTTCTTTCTCCTCTGGAGCATTATCGATAGACTCGAAAGATGCAACCTCAGAAAGACCCCTATTTGCCAATACAGTTGTAATAGCAGCAGTTAAAGTAGTTTTACCGTGGTCAACGTGACCGATAGTACCAATATTTACGTGTGGTTTTGACCTATCAAAATGTTCTTTAGCCATAACTCGAAAAGTTAATTAATGATTAGACAACAATTAAAACAATATTTTATATTTTTTTGAGCCATTGATGAGAATTGAACTCATGACCTCTTCCTTACCAAGGAAACGCTCTACCCCTGAGCTACAACGGCAAAACTAATGAGCGGGAAACGAGACTCAAACTCGCGACCCTCAGCTTGGAAGGCTGATGCTCTATCAACTGAGCTATTCCCGCAATACACAACACTATATTAAATAGCAATGTGAAAATTCACTGTGGGGAGAGCAGGATTCGAACCTACGAAGACGAAGTCAGCGGAGTTACAGTCCGCCCCAGTTGGCCACTTTGGTATCTCCCCAATAGTAATTCAATAAAAAAAGAGCCGGTGGCCGGATTCGAACCGACGACCTGCTGATTACAAATCAGCTGCTCTGACCAACTGAGCTACACTGGCAATTAACAGACCATTCGCATCAGGACATACAATTCCCTCACAAATGGTCTGCAAATGTAAAAACATTTTACCTATATAACAAAACTATCAAATAATTTTTCCAATTATTTTCCACGAAGTTTTTCTTTACGCTTTGTGATTTGTCGCTTCAGTGCATCTGCCGCCAAATCAACTGCTTCTTCGAATGTTTTGCTTTGCTTTTGTGCAAATATATCACCTCCCGGGATATTAAATTTTATCTCTACTTCTTTATTTTCTACTACCGATGGCTTTTCAGTTCTTAAAAAGACCTCAACATTAGTTACATCTTCGTCAAGTCTAAGCAATTTATCTACTCTTCCCTTAACAAATTCTTCCAACTGCACATCAGCACTGAAACCTACTGCTTGAATGTTTACTTTCATACTCTATCCTCCAAGTTTTAAGCTCTGGGGTGAGCCTGTTTATAAATATCGTTTAACTTCTCAAAGCTAGTGTGAGTGTATATTTGAGTAGCAGACAAATTAGAATGTCCCAACAACTCTTTTATAGCATTCAACTCAGCTCCATTATTAAGTAAATGTGTCGCAAACGTATGACGCAGCACGTGAGGACTTTTCTTAGCAAGTGTTGTAATCTTAGATAAGTGTTTTATCACTATTCTATACAATAACTTTTCGTAAGCAGGTTTTGCGTGATTTGTTAAAACCAAAAAACCACCCTCATCTGAACAAAGCAAAAACCTCTGTTCTAAATACTCATCAAGAAGTGTTTCGAGAATATTAATAACAGGAATAATCCTCTCCCTATTTCCTTTACCTAAAACTCGAACGACTGAGGTTGATCGATCAAAATCTGACACCTTTAGGTTCATCAATTCAGATAAACGCATGCCAGTATGATAAAACATTTCAACTACCAGTCTGTCTCGAATCCCTTCGAACCCTTCACCAAAATCAATTTCCTGCAATAATCGCATACTGTGCTCGGCAACAAAATTGGGAAGCTTCTTCCCTTGCCTAGGCCCTACAACCTTATCCATAGGATTTTGTTGTATTAACGATTCTCGCAACAAATATTTAAAAAAGGATTTCAAAGAAGATAATTTCCTATTTACAGTTCGGGCTGAGCAGCCTTCATTCATTAAAAAAACAATCCACTTTCTAACATCTTTAAAATTCAAATCAGCTAATTCGTCTTCTTTAATCCCGTAGGATGATAAAAAAGAGTAGAATTGACTTAAATCACAATCGTAAGATACTAAAGTATGTTTAGAGTAGCGTTTCTCGTATTGTAAATAAGACAGAAAAGATTCCTTATATCTCATACACTTTTTAATTCATAGTCTAGATAAACTAAATTACAAAAAAAATAAGACATCGAAACCTTTTTCAAAAGAAATTAATCTTCGTTCAATTGCATTTGTTGAACATAAACTGCATGAATCTTCTCTTTTCTCTTTCTTACAGAAGGCTTGATATAAACCTGTCTTCCACGTAATTCTTTGATCACACCAGTTTTTTCGAATTTTCTTTTGAATTTTTTCAAGGCTCTTTCAATGTTTTCGCCTTCCTTCATAGGAATAATAATCATAGTTTCTTCTTTTATTTAATCATTTCTAAATGAGCCGCAAACTTATCAATTCATTTACGATATTTCAAACAAATTTATAAAAATCTGACCAATTACTTTAATTTTAATTGAATTGTATATAAATGTCAGACAATTAGACTATTCTTTTGATCGAAAAAAGCCATTTTCGACTCTTTTACTCCAAAATCAAATACGGTCTCACTCTTTCAAAGGTCGATTTAGAAAAAACTTTCCTCTTATTCAGAATTTCTATATCCACAATCGGGCCTTTCCTCTTTCTTAACCGCACAATATCTGAAGCCTCTTTATAACTTATATATGGATGCCTACTCAATTCATCAACACTTGACTTATTGATATTTATAAAACGTAAAGAATTTATATCAACTAACAAATAACTCTTCAAACTATCTAATTGAGTTTTTCTAATTCCTTTTATATCACTCATTTGATACAAACTATAAAAACCACCTAATTTCTCACGGTAATTAAGAATACAGGTGGTAAAATACGGACCTATACCTGGCAAACTAAT
>JADGEF010000036.1:0-11988 GCA_016744515.1 Marinifilaceae bacterium
TCTTTTTTCTCTTAACGAAGAGAAAATAATCACATCGAAATGAGATAGATTGGCTTTATGTTAGTACTAATTTATATCTGCAAATATATTCTAGAAAAGTTTTTCTATCTCATTTATTATTATTCCTATAGCCAATACTTCGTTAAGTTTTAGGCAGCGATTAAACCAATTTTATTGATCTGCCTGATTTGCGTTTATCCTAAACTCAATTAAAAATATATAAATCAGTAATTGGTTGTGATATAAATTATCCATTAAAAGTCGTTATCCCGATATTGGGATAAGCTGAATAATGAGCCAAATAACTATGCATTTCTATTCGGGAATGGAAAGATCATAGCAGTAGATGAATAGGTACATCTGGAAAATCAAACCTAATAATGAGCTGTTATTTTCCGCATTTTAATATGCTGTTAATCAGCTATGCTTATGAAGCAAAAATCACACTATATTTTGGTTAAAACATAAGGATTAAAGGCCATCACTTTTAGAGTAGCTTTTCACCATAAATAAAAACACCTCTCTCAGCGCATCCATACTGAGAGAGGTGTTTTTTCATATTAACTAGGATTCAATTAAATCGTCACTTGAGTTTTGCGACGATTTAGGTTTTGGTAAGCTATATTTTGCTAATTGTGCAGCATCATCGCTATAAATGATTTGCGCAATATCGTTAATTGGCTTAACCAATAGGTACACTTCATTAAGGAGTTTAACTCGCTCTTGAGTAATAACACCACGTTTTTTTTTGAACTTTTCTTGTTTTATATTGGCTTCTTTTAAGTTCTGAGCATCTACCGAAAGTTTATCTATAAGCGTTTCGTTGCAACCTTCGGCTACAAGCTCAGCTTTGTGGTCGGAAGCCGTTCCTGCATGTTCTTCCATAAAAAGAACCATTTTAGGTTGCGATCGACGTACCTTTTCTATATCGTTAAAACCAAATTGATTTTGAACAGCCTTATTGTTCTTAAAGGCTTTACGAACGAAATAGCTTATCGTTTTATAATCGGTATTGCATGTTCCCATGGCATCGAGAACATGTTGTGTGCACTCTGCCATTTCATCTATTATTACTTGATCCGATTTAAGTGCTGTTACGGCACTAATCGCATTCTTAATTGTTGTTTCGTATTCAAGTGTAAAAGTAGAATCGAAAGCTGAGAAATCTACAACATCAGTAGGGTACATTCTAGCTACAACTTCAGCATGTTCAAGAAGTTTGGCTTCTTGCATTTTAAATAATCTATCGTTTAAAGACATATATCATATGTTTTGGTATAAATAAAAAAGGATGCTTAATAATCCAAATCATAAATTTGGTAGAGAGAGAGTGAGAAAAGCAGAGGATTTTTACGTCAAGTATACTTTTCAAGAGATCGTTTTCATTTTTTTACGGCGAACACCTAAATGTTTAGCTTTGGCTTCAGTGAAATTGGGCGAGCAATTTCCAAATCGGGCGGACATCTGTCGAACTCGGGCGGAGGCTCGTCGAACTTGGGCGGAGGCTCGTCGAATTCGGGCGGAGGCTCGTCGAATTCGGGCAGGCAATTTTTGAAAGCGGCGGAGATCAAAAATTTTGGGCGAGCTATGCGCTGCTTTTTTACATCCTATTCTGATCTTGTTTGTTCTCCGCCCGATAGTATTATAGGTGTTTTTAACTCATTTTCATATATTTTTAATTTCATTATGTCTGTTTTATATTATTCGATAATTTATCTGGTCATGCATTCTGTTAATGGCTTGTTTTTATTGCTTTATGTGTTTTTATTAGGTGCTAATTCTAATAGATAACATATGCTTTCATTCGTATCATTCTTTGGCGATATCTAAACTAAGTAAAGTAATTGTGATTTCTGCTTGTCAAACCTGTCAAGTTTATGAAATGCGGTGGTTTTAAGTTTGATTAACATTTGTCAGAATGCTTTTGTTGGCTTCTTTTTTTAACTTTCAAATAAAAGCTTACTTTTAGGATCGCAATTAAAATAGAAGAAATTAGACTAAAATATAAATGTGATGAGTCAGATTAAAGAACTAGTTGATTATTACTTTGAGAAGAAGAAATCTGGTATGGATTTCTCTGAAATAAGAAAAGAGCTTAAAGCTAAAGATCTTAATGAAATTGAAATTAAAAGTATCATTATGGAGATTGATGCGAAAATCTTAGTTCATTCTCAAACATCTGGTAAAATGAAGCCTAAGGATTTGCGTTTGATTGGATATGCCTTAATGTTGATTGGTGGTGGATTGACTTTTGCCGTTTATTTTAAGATGTTAGTATTAGGCAAGTTTCTTTTTGCAGCTTACGGTCCAGTTATTATTGGATATATTTTAGTTGTAATGGCTCGTCGCCAACAGAAGAAACAAGCTTAGCGAATAGTAGAATTTAAAATATTGAAATATGAATATTAGAAAAAATGAAAGTCAGTTGGTATGTATTGCCAAATTTATGGCTGTACCTGGCGAAGTTGATCGGTTAATTAAGAGCCTACATGCTTTGATTCCTATGACCATGCAAGAAGGTGGTAATATTAGATATGAACTGAATCAGTGTATTGATGATGAGAATAGAATTACTTTTATTGAGAAATGGTTTGATCAAAAGACCTTTGATGCACATTGTGGTACGCCATATATTACTGAATTCTTTAATGAGGGGAAACCTCTTCATGTTAAGGAGTTTGAAGTAACGCTTCATAAGGAGTTATTGCCATAAGGATTCATACAATTACAGATTTTTCATAATTAGAAGAAAGCATGTGTATTCTGTCAATTTTGTAATTCTGGGGAATTGTACAACTTCGTACAAATAAGAAAAAAAGGCTACTGAATTTGATATTCAGTAGCCTTTTTAGTGCAATTTATATTCTACAAAGGAATATTACCGTGTTTTTTTGGTGGGTTGTGTTCGCTCTTGTTGCGACACATCTCCAAAGCTTGAATCAACTTGTAACGAGATTGTTTTGGTTGAATTACTTCATCGATATAACCCATTTCAGCTGCCTTGTAAGGATTCGCAAACTTATCGCGATAATCTTCAATTGCCGCAGCTCTATCTTCATCGCTTAAGTTCTTATTTACAATATTTACGGCACCTTCGGCACCCATTACTGCAATTTCACCCGTAGGGTAAGAATAATTGATATCGGCACCAATATGTTTAGATGCCATTACGTCGTAAGCACCACCATAGGCCTTACGAGTAATCAATGTAATCTTAGGTACAGTAGCTTCGGCAAAGGCATATAAAAGTTTTGCGCCATTTTTGATAATTCCACCATATTCTTGTTCGGTTCCAGGAAGGAAACCTGGTACATCAACGAAAGTAACTAGTGGGATATTAAAGGCATCGCAAAAGCGCACAAAACGAGCAGCTTTAGTTGAAGAGTTAATGTCTAAAACACCAGCTAGGAAAGCAGGATTGTTAGCTACGATACCAACTGGTTGTCCACCCATACGGGCAAAACCAATGGTGATGTTCTGAGCGTAAAGCGGCATCAATTCAAAGAAATTCTTATCATCAACCACAGTTTCGATAATGTCTTTGATATTGTATGGTTTGTTAGGATCAACAGGTACCATATTCTGTAATTTTTCATCTTCACGATGAATATTGTCGGTACATGGTTTTACCGGTGGATCTTCCATATTGTTGGATGGAAGAAAGGTCATCAGCTCGCGCAGCATCATCATGGCTTGCTGGTCATCGTCAGCAACAAGGTGAGCCACTCCAGATTTCGAGTTGTGCGTAATTGCTCCACCCAACTCTTCTTTAGTCACCTCTTCGTGAGTTACTGTTTTAATCACATCAGGCCCCGTTACGAACATATAAGACGTATCCTTTACCATCATGATAAAATCGGTAAGGGCAGGGGAGTAAACTGCTCCACCAGCACATGGTCCCATAATGGCTGAAATCTGTGGAATAACACCCGAGCCACGAACATTCTGGTAGAAAATATCGGCATAACCTGCTAAGGATTGAACACCTTCTTGAATACGCGCTCCACCAGAGTCGTTAAGACCAATAATAGGTGCTCCCATTTTCATGGCAAGTTTGGTAACTTTTACAATCTTATCAGCATTCGAACGGCTCAGTGAACCACCAAAAACGGTGAAATCTTGTGCAAAAACATAGCACAGACGACCATCAATCTTACCGTAACCTGAAACAACACCATCGCCTAGGAATTTAGTTTTTTCCATCCCGAAGTCGGTAGATCTATGAGTAACCATCTTGTCAATTTCGGTAAAGGTATCAGGATCCATCAGGTCTTTAATTCTTTCGCGAGCCGTTTTCTTTCCGCCAGCATGATGTTTTGCAATTCGTTCTTCGCCACCACCCAATTCGGCTTTTTTACTTAGCTCTTCAAATCTTTTTATTTTATCTTTTATAGTAAGCATGTTTCTTTTTTTTATTGATAGAAATTGGAATAACTATTAGGGAAACCCTATCACTTGGTTTGTAACTTATTCGATATGTATTAAAGCCTGATTGGCTTTAATTGTATCCTCCTCGTTTACAAAAATCTCAGAAATGATTCCATCTTTCCCTGCTTTGTATTCACTTTCCATTTTCATTGCTGAAATGATGATGACGGTATCGCCTTTTTTAACTTCATCGCCTAAGGCAATCTGTATTTTAACAACTTTGCCTGGCATAGGTGAGATAATAGTATTTTGTTCATCTTCCGAATCACTGCCTTTTCTAGCTTGTAAGTATTTGGTTTCAGCGTCAATTATTTCAGCATCGTATGAATGATAAAATGTATTGACTGAGTATTTCTTTGGAGAATCAGTGTCGATAAGTTCAACATTGTATGAGCGACCCTTGAATAAAATGGAATAAACGCCTTTCTCAACTTGGTAACAATCCAAGTCGTATTCGTTATCATCCACCATTATTTTTACTTGATTGCCTGATTCTGCTAGCAATTCGACCTTGGCAGTTCTATCGCCCAGTTTTATTTCTAGTGACATAATCTGTTTTTTTTTATAGGATTATACCATACTATTTTAGCTTAAGCTAAAATAGCATGGTATAATGCCGATGTATGTTGAGTTGAGTCGTAGATGATAATACCATTTGGTGGTTCGTACGAAACAACAATCGGTATTAGTTTTTATTGGCTCTATGCATGGCAGATCGCCGTCCGAATTCTTTCCATTTGGTTCCCGATGTAATAACATCGCTACTTGGTGCATGTTTGAGTTTTTGATTATAGTCTAGAAAAGCGGCAATAATAGCCAGATCTTCGAATTTATCTTTTGCAGAATCTGGTGCCATCAGGAAATCTTCGTTGTCCTGAATAAAGTGGGTATCGTAATTTCCTTCTTTAAAATCAGGACAATCCATTATACGTTCCAGGAACTGAATTGAGGTTTTTACGCCTGTAATTTTATATTCATACAAAGCACGACGCATTCGTTCAATAGCTTCGGAACGAGTTCTTGCCCATACAATTAACTTGGATATCATAGGGTCGTAATGAATCGGAATTTCATAGCCTTCGTACACATAACCGTCAGTTCTAACACCTAAACCCATAGGCTCAGTAATATGTGTAATTATTCCTGGGCTTGGCATAAAATTATTTGTGGTGTCTTCGGCGTAGATTCTACATTCAATGGCGTGTCCAAATTGGAAAACATCTTCTTGTTTTATTTCTAAAGGCCGACCTTCTGCAATCTCGATTTGAGCTTTTACAAGATCGTAACCTGTTACCCTTTCGGTGATAGGGTGCTCAACCTGAAGGCGAGTATTCATTTCTAAGAAATAGTAGTTGAGATCGTTATCAACGAGGAATTCGATAGTTCCTGCACCATGATAGTTTACTGCTTTAGCTGCTTCAACGGCTGATTGTCCCATTTTTTCTCTAAGCTCAGGAGTCATCAGTGGAGAAGGTGTTTCTTCCACAACCTTTTGATGTCGACGTTGTACTGAACATTCTCTTTCGCAGAGATGGATGACATTACCATGTTGATCCCCTAAAATCTGGAATTCTATATGGTGAGGAGATGAAATATATTTCTCTACATATACAGCATCGTCACCAAATGACGACATGGCTTCCGATTTGGCAGCACGAAGGGAGCTTAAGATATTCTCTTCCTTATCTACCATTCTCATTCCTTTACCACCACCTCCTGCTGAGGCTTTAATCATAACCGGAAGTCCGACTTCTTTAATAACTCTAAGAGCCATTTCGTCATTCTCAAGGTTTTCTTTGGTTCCTGGAACAACTGGAACTCCAGAATTGATCATGGTAGTTCGGGCAGTAATCTTATCGCCCATGGTTGAGATAATTTCTGGAGTAGGACCTATAAATATGATCCCTTCTTCTTGACATCTCTTCGAAAACTCAGCGTTTTCACTTAAAAACCCATAGCCAGGGTGTATGGCGTCAGCTTTTGATATTTTTGCAACCTCAATAATCTTATCGATATTAAGGTAACTTTCATTTGATGGAGCAGGTCCGATAGGATAGGCGTAATTGGCATATCTAACATGCATGGCCGTTCGGTCAGCGTCAGAATAGACTGCAATTGATTGAATGCCTATTTCCCTACATGATCTCATAACTCTTAAGGCTATTTCACCTCTATTTGCTACAAGTACTCTTGTAATTTTCTTGGTCATAGTTCGGGTTTTATATTAAATTATGATCAAATAAATATCTATTTTTATTCAGATAAGTGTGGTTAGTTGATTCGTAATTTTGAATTAAGCAGTTTAAATATAAATAAAAAAATATAGCTCTCCCTATTTTTTAACCTAGTAAAAACTACTCTGGGTGTATTTTATCAAGGTTTATGGTAGTCGTTGTGTTGTTGTAATGTGCGGGTTGTTAGTGGTTTGTGTTGATGTTTTATTGTGCGATAGTATGTGGATATAAGGATGATAAAATCTTTATTTCTATATGGGGCATAAATCAAACTTGTACTCTTATAAGGTGGATTTTAATTAATGAATTATTTCGTTAATAATGCAAAATGCATGATAGGATAGTGTTGCTTTTGAAGGAAGGATTGCATATTTCTTTCATTATATTTGTAGCGAAGTTCAAAAGCCGATTGATTTGAATCAATAATATAGTTTGATGGAAGATAATAGTAAGATTAGAGAAGAACAGCCAAAGAACCCTTTGCATGGTGTTAAGTTGGTTGATATATTGGAATATTTACATGCTGTTTATGGCTGGAAAGAATTAGGGCACAGAATACAGATACGATGTTTTCAGTCAAATCCTACGATGAAATCGAGTTTGAAATTCCTAAGAAAAACGCCTTGGGCCAGAGAGCAGGTGGAGGAATTGTATTTAGATACCTATAAAAAGATGTTTTAAATGTAGATGTTTTGCTTTAATACAGACGTATATTTAAAATCCAGATCAGTGATTCATACTAATCTGGATTTTATCTTTCACATACTTTGGGTTTATTTGATTTCACCTCCATACTCAAATCCCAAACTTTCGAGTTCTTTTTTAATGATGGCTAAATCGATTCCTTTTCCTGAAATATGAAGTCTTTTCTGTTCTAAGTTAACTTCTGCTAAATCGATATTTTTAAGAGCCCCAATATGCTTTTCAACTGAATTTTTACAGTGATTACAACTCATTCCCAATACTGAAATTAAATAATTGTTTGTTTCGTCTACAAGAGTAGAATCATCTGTTGTTTTACGTTTAAGGATTATTTTTTGAATGTAGCCATTGATAATTAGTAAAGTCAATGAAATACTACTTCCCCATTGTAACCAAAGTGGTAACGAGAAGTGACCTTCGTGAGCCCCCATGTGAGAGTGTAAACCTTTAAGAGTAAACCATTCTCTAGGCAAAGTATAATCGATTAATAATCCAAAAACGAATGCACCTAGAATGATTGAAAGTAGATAAGCATATGTGGTTTTTCTACCTAAAACTTTATTTAAAACAGTAATGGTTGCTGCATTGGTTGCAGGTCCAGCCATTAGGAAAACTAATGCAGCACCAGGTGAAACGCCTTTCATTAATAGGACTGCAGCGACAGGAACCGATGAGGTTGCACAGATGTATAAAGGAACTGAGGCGATAAGAATCACTAACATGCCAATAATATCATTCCCTACATAGTTGGCAAAGAAATCATCAGGAAGAGCAACTGAAATAAGTGCAGCAAGCAACAAACCTATAACCAACCATTTTGAAATATCTTGAAGAAAATCGACAAAGGCATATTTAAACATGCTATAAATTTTCGAATGCTTTGTCTCGATTTTCGTTTCACAAGAGTCGCCACAGCCGCAATTCTGGTTCGAATCTGTAGAGCAATCCTTATCATAACTTTCTTCCTCAATAGAGCGATTTTGAACAAGCCCATTTTCTTTTTTATCGTAGCGATTAGCTAACATGCCTCCAACGTATCCTGTAACCAAAGCAATAATTGGACGTATAATTGCAAATGGAAGTCCTAATAATGAATAGGTGACCAATATGGAATCGACACCTGTTTGTGGGGTTGATATAAGGAACGAAACTGATGAACCTTTACTCGCTCCACTCTTATAGAAAGAAATACCTGTTGGTATAACACCACAAGAGCATAAGGGCATTGGAATACCTAGTAGAGATGCATTTAGAACTGACCGACTATTGCGTTGTCCCATGTATTTATCGATGAATTTTTGTGGAATAGCAACTTTTAATATTCCTGCAAACAAAAAACCTAATAAAAGGTAAGGCGACATTTCATTTAATATTTGAATGAAATCGATAAAGAATTGCTTAATATATAGAGTGATATCCATGTTTTAATTATTAATTATAATAGCGAAAGTATAAAATTAGAAGGACATTTATAGTGTTGAAGTGAGTATTCATAGTTGTTTCGAGAAAATACCAACATGTAGGTATTTTCTATTATTAAGATTAGATCTAGTTTAGCGGCGTGAAATAAAGGTTAATTTCTTTGTGAAACGATTACATCTAAACTATATAAAAAAAATGAAAAAAGGATTATTATTATTAATGGCTATTGCTTTTGTTTTTGGACTGAAAGCACAAGAAGTTAAAGATGAGTATAAGAGTATTGGTACTACAATTTTAGAAAGAGCTAAAGATGAAAAATTAAGTATTGGTGGTTACGGTGAGATTCACTACAATCAGCAAGTGAGTGGACAAACACGTTATAATGGTAAGATGGACGTTCACCGAATGGTGATGTTCTTTGGATATCAGTTTAACGATAAAACTTCGTTTGTGACTGAGCTTGAATTTGAGCATGTAAAAGAAGTTTACGTAGAGCAGGCTTTCTTAAACTACAATGTAAGACCAAACACAGCTCTACGTGCAGGTTTAATGTTGGTACCAATGGGTATTGTTAACGAATATCACGAGCCAACAACTTACAATGGTGTTGAGCGTCCAAGTGTTGATAAGTATATTGTTCCAACTACTTGGAGAGAAATTGGTTTTGGTGTTAATGGTCGTTTAGCTAATGCTCCTTTAAAATACCAAATGTATATTATGAATGGTTTCAATGGTTATGATGGATCAAGTAAGCTTAGAGCTAAAGATGGTGTTCGTAAAGGACGTCAGAAAGGTGCTGAGTCAACTTTCACTTCGCCTTCATTATCAGCTAAGGTAGATTATTATGGTGTTAAAGGTTTAAATTTAGGTCTTTCTGCATACTTTGGTAAGACTCAATCTTCTGCATTCGACGGATTAGATAAGGATGATAGTATTGCTGAAAATTTCGCAGATTCAACTCGTGTTGGTATTAGCATGATTGGTCTTGATTTTCGTTACAGACTTGATGCATTACGTTTGAAAGGTCAGTATATTCACTCTTTCATAAATAATGTTGATGAGTATAATGAGGTTTCTGATGGTGCTGACTTAGGTAAGCAAATGATGGGGTACTATGTTGAAGCTGGTTACGATTTACTTCACGGTAAAGAGCAAGCTTTAGTACCATTTGTTCGTTACGAAAACTACAATACTCAGCATAAAATGGTTTCCGGACAAACTGCTAATAAAGCATATGATCGTCAAGACCTATTTGTTGGATTAAGCTATCATTTAGCAAAAGGTGCTGTTGTAAAAGCTGATTACCAGTATTCAAAAAATGGGAATGATGATAAAGCTTACTTTTTAAATTTTGGAGTTGGTGTTTGGTTCTAATAGAATATTGACTGAAAAATTATAATTTGATATTGCGAAGTAGGTGGTTTGCCATGTGCTTCGCAATTTCTGCTTTAAACTTTATTTATGAGAAAGACAGCTATTTTAATTTGCTTACTGATTTTCAGTCTTTTACTTCATGCTAGTGATTATCCAAAATCAGTTCAGAAGAGAATTGATAAAACCCTAGTAAAGCTATTTCCTAAAAAGGTAGTTGAGCTTAAGGCAATGCACTTATCGACAGAATTAACCTCTGTTTATAATTCAGTTAGGAGTGTTAAAATATCTCGATTAAGATCAGCTGAGACTGATTTAGGCTATGCTTGTTTTGCATCATCAAAGGGCAAGAACGACTATTTCGATTATATGGTCATATTTGATAAAGACTTGGTGATTAAACAAGTTAAAGTTCTTATTTACCGATCTACTTATGGTGGAGAAATTATGTCTCGATCTTGGCTAAAACAATTCATCGGTAAAACTAATGGTAAAGAAATGACTATGAATAAAGATATCGATGGAATTTCTGGAGCCACATTATCTGCACCATCAATAACCGAAGGGATTAAAGAATTAAGTTTGTTAATTGCCGATATCATACGACGAGAAAAATGAATTAAGCATTTTTTAATGGGATTGTAAATGTGAATGTTGCACCTTTGCCTTCCTCACTTTTTATCTTAACTGTTCCGCCATTTTCTTTTACAAATTCCTTACAAAGAATTAAGCCCAAACCTGTCCCTGTTTCGTTATTTGTACCTAAGGTTGATAAGTTGCTATCAATTTTAAATAGTTTCTCTTGTTTCGATTGACTTATCCCTATGCCTTTATCTTGAACTGATAAATGAAGCATATTACCTTCTGTTTCAGAAGAGAGTGTAATCTCTGATTTAGGGTAAGAAAATTTTATTGCATTACTAAGCAGGTTTCGAATTATGGTATTAACCATGTTAATATCTGCATAAACACTAATGTTTCCATCAACTAGAGATTTTATATTGATAGATTTTTCTTTTGCTTTTAATCTTTGAATCTCAATATTATCTTCGATTATTTGTGATAGATTAAGATTGATGGGATGATGTTTAATACTGCCTAGTTGAGCCTTTGACCATTGTAAGAGATTTTCAAGAAGAGAGTTTAAATTGCGGGCAGATTGATTCAAATAAGTATTGTATTCTGTAACGGTATCAATATCTTTAGTTGAACTACACTCATCGTCTATTAAATTTGAAAAGCTGAGAATTGCGCCCAAAGGCGATCGTAAATCGTGAGCAATAATAGAAAAGAATTTATCTTTGGTACTATTGATCAGTTTTAGTTTTTCATTTGATTCTTCTAGTTTAATGTTAAAGTCCTTAATTATCTTGTTAGCTCCAGACATTTTTCGCAAAAGGAATATGATAATTATAAGTATTACAACAGCAATACCAAAGCCAATAATGAATTGATTTTTTCTTTGAATCTCTTCTTCAAGATTATGTAGAGATATTTGATTTTGAGCCTTTAGTAAGGCGTTTTCTTTTTCTTTTTTGTCTGTTTCATAAAGCGTCTGCATTTGAATAATTTTCTCCGATTTCTCAGTCTTACTAAAATTATTTCTTAGAGAATCATATTCTGTAAAGGCTTTTTGTGCCAGATTTAATTTTCCGGTTTCAAAATAGTATTCGGTTTGAAGTTTAGCTAAATCAAGCTTCTTCTTGATTAAATTGAGCTCCTCAGCCATAGTTCTGGCTTTTGAAAGGAAACTGGCAGCCTTGGTATATTCTTTTGTCTTTATGTATACTTTCGAAAGGAATTCATAATTATAGATAGATAAAGCTGTTGC
>JADGEF010000036.1:12088-31029 GCA_016744515.1 Marinifilaceae bacterium
TCTGGCTTTTGAAAGGAAACTGGCAGCCTTGGTATATTCTTTTGTCTTTATGTATACTTTCGAAAGGAATTCATAATTATAGATAGATAAAGCTGTTGCTGTTTTTTCTTGCAAGATAGATAATGATGTGTTTAGGAAGTAAATAGCTTGCTCATAGTCGCCAAGCCGATAGTTTATCGAGCCTAAATTGTGATAGTTAGATGCAAGTCCTTTTGTTATGTCTTCTGATTTGCGGAGTTCTAAGGATTTGAGGTAGTGGATCAGGGCTCTATTGTAGTTCTTTAAAGCTTCATATATTGTTCCGATATTATTATTAGCTATTGCTTGTTGGTAAATATTATTTTCTTCTTTAGCTAATGCTAAAACTTCATTTAGTTTAATAAGTGCGGTTTCCCATTGTTCATCAGAGCTGTATATGTTTGCAATGTTGGCTAATGTTCTTAAATGCAAGTCGCTAAAGTTGTTTTTTTCTATAATGGTATTTGCATTTAAGAATGCTTGAAGTGCTTTTTGAAAATTATCTTGCTCCCAATAGATATTTCCTATTAGATTGTTTGAGATAGCTTGATAGTATGCAAATTGATATTGTTGGGATAAATTTAAAGCTTTATTAAAATACTCGATTGCCTTTTCATACTTAAATGAAATGTCGTAGTTGATTCCAATTAATATCTGTGATTTGATAATTAAATTTGGAAGGTTATTGATTCGCGCTTTATTAAGTGCAGTGTTGAGATGATAAAAAGAAGAATCGAGTTGATTGTGGCTTACAAAAGCGCTTCCCAGATCTTGATGTGTTTTAATAAGTAAGCTATCATTTGAGTTTTCTTTGAAGTGTTTTATAAGTTGATGGGCGTAAAATGCACTTGAATCAATATTTGTTTTCTTATATTTCTTAAATTGTTTTTGTAGACGGATAGATATGGAATCTTGTGTTTTATCATTTGTTGAAAAGCCAACGCTGGCTGAGCAGAGCAATAAAATGAGGAATATGGGGGTGGCTAATTTAGACATATAATAAGTCTTAGGATATGGTTAATTAGTAAAGTCATGCGAAAAAAGCATTATGATGAAGTTTTTTTTTGATGACAACTAAAGGTATACATTTCTTGATGAAATAGGGTGTGAAATTAATAATAATAGTTATATATAGAATGGTGACTATATAGATTAAGCGTTTTGTTATAATTGAGATAGGTTGGTTCATTTTTGTCTTTGAGATGTGTTATACACATAAAAAAAGCCTTGTCATAATTTGACAAGGCTTAGAGTATTTATCCAATCTCTAACATTCGATTGATAGAAAGTTGTGCTTTTTTTGATATTTCAGGATCAATTTTCACCTGATACTGCTCATGCAGTAAGGCATTGTATAAGCCTTGTAGCTTAACTTTCTTCATCGAACCACAAATAACTTTAGGATGAACCAAAATAAATTCTTTACTAGGATTCTCTTTTTGCAACTGATGTAAAGTTCCCTTTTCAGTTGCAATAATGAATTGTTTTTTTTCTGATTCTTTTGCGTGCTTAATAATGCCAGCAGTTGAATAAAAATAGATTTTAGGATGATTTAAAATTACATCGTCACCAGAACAGCTACTTTCTGGGTGAATTAAAATATCTGCTTCAGGGTATTGTTGATGCATATCTAGAACCATCTGTGAAGATATAAATTCATGAACACAGCAATCGCCATCCCATAATTCCATATTGTAGCCGGTTTTTTTATTCAAATAAGCGCCAAGATTTTTATCTGGAGTGAAAAAGATCTTTTGATCTTTACCTAAGTGCTCAACAACCTGGATGGCATTTGATGAGGTGCAACAATAGTCAGTTTCTGCTTTAACTTCAGCAGTTGTATTCACATAGGAAACTACCAAGCCATCAGGATTAGCCTTTTTCCATTTTCGAATATCTGCCCCAGTAATACTTTCAGCCAAAGAACATCCGCAACGCTGAGCTGGTATTAAAACTTTCTTTTCAGGAGAGGTGATCGCAGCTGTTTCAGCCATAAAATGAACGCCACAGAATACAATGATATCCGCTGTAGTTTTAGCAGCCTGACGTGCTAGACCTAATGAATCACCTACATAATCGGCTAAATCCTGAATATCGGGGTCTGTATAATAATGTGCAAGAATAACAGCATTCTTTTTCGCTTTCAAGTCTTCAATCTGCTTGATTATTTCTTGTTTTTCCATCTTAATCTCTGATTATAATTGGCAAATATTCTGACTGATATCTAATGCAATAACAGAATGTGTTAAAGCTCCTACAGAAATAACGTCAATACCTGTTGCAGCAACACTTTTTAATCGAGCGAGATTCATATTACCTGAAGCTTCAATAAGACTTCTACCATTAATTAATTTCACAGCCTTAGTCATCATCTCATTGCTCATATTATCAAGCATGATAATGTCAGCGCCAGCATCAGTCGCTAGAGCAACTTCATCAAGTGTTGTAGTTTCTACCTCAATTTTTATATCCGCAGGAATAGCCTGACGAACTTGAGAAACTGCTTTTGCAATGCCACCAGCAATTTTGATGTGATTGTCTTTAATCATGGCTAAATCGAACAAACCGATTCTGTGATTTGTTCCACCACCCATTTTAACCGCATATTTATCGAAAGTGCGTAACCCTGGAACTGTTTTACGAGTATCAAGAATCTTCACCTTAGTGCCTTCAACTTCCTTTACGTATTTCGATGTTTCAGTTGCAATTCCTGATAATCTTTGCAATAGATTTAAAGCGAGACGTTCACCAGTTAATAGAGCTCTAAAGCTGGCTTCAATTTCTACAATCAGATCGCCTTTTTTTACTTGATCACCGTCTTTAACTACGGGTTTCCAAATCAAATTTGAATCTAATTTTTCGAATACTTTTTTAGCAATTGGTAAACCAGCAATTACACCATCAGCTTTTGCAGTCATATTTGCTTTAGCTGTTGTGCTTTCAGGAATTAAACTGTTGCTTGTAATATCGCCAGTTCCGATATCTTCGCGAAAGGCGTGATCTATAATGAAATCGACTTCCTGTTGATTTAGTCCGGTTTCTTCCATTTTTATAATTCTATTATTTATTTTCGATTGGTACAAAGAATAAATCCTTGTTTTGTGTTTGTATTGAGTGGGCTATATATGCCTTGTTTTCTTTTTCAAAATCACTTCGAATATGACCGCCACGACTTTCTTTTCTTTCAAGAGCAGCTTGTGACATGAGTTGGCAAACCTGAATTAAATTCTGCATTCGAGTACTGTAATATTCATTTTCTTCGAATGGAAAATCTGATTTAAGAGTGGTTAATAAGTCGATTAATTCCTTTATGCTTGCCTCATTGCGAACGATACCCAAATTGGTATTCATAGCATTGGCAATAGTATTAACTTGATTTAGGAACTGATTTTTGAGGGTTTCATTGCAATGCAATTCATCATGTTTAAACAATGGAGCATTGTGTTTTGTACTTTGTTTAGTGGCATGTGTAATGGCTCTTTTACCAAAAACTAAGCATTCTAATAATGAGTTGGAAGCTAGTCTGTTTGCTCCCATAACTCCTGATGAAGCTAGTTCGCCAAAACTATATAAATTGGCAATCTTGGTTTCACCATTTAAACCTGTTTTAATTCCTCCAACCATATAATGAGCTGCAGGTGCAATAGGTACCTGATCGCACATGTCGACACCTAAATCAGCGCATTTTTTATATAGAGTTGGGAAGCGTTTTTTTATTTTTTCAGCCTTAAGATGACTCAAGCTTAGATAAACGAATTCATCTTTATTATTTTTCATCTGCTCGAAAATAGAACGTGCAACTACATCACGAGGAGCCAATTCTGCAAGCTCATGTTTATCGAGCATGAAACGTTCTCCTTTTCTATTGTAAAGATGTGCACCTTCACCACGAACCGCTTCGCTGATAAGGAAAGTGTAACCATCTTCAGAATAGAATGCACTAGGATGAAACTGAATAAATTCCATATCGGCAACTTCAACACCTTCTGCGTAAGCTAAGGCAATACCATCACCTACTGTTGTGTATGGATTGGTGGTTCGTTGATAAATTGCTGATGCACCACCCATGGCTAAGAACGTATGCTTTGCAGTAATTTTAAGGTTGGTTTTATCACTTGGCTTATAAGTTAGAGCACCAAAACATTGCTTGTCCTGACATAAAAGTTTATAAACCATTTGATTCTCTAGCACCTCAATATTAGGATTGCTTAAGATTTTCTCTGTTAAGAATTTTATCAGTTCTTTACCTGTTGAATCCCCTCCAGCATGTATTACTCTTCGTCTTAAGTGGCCGCCCTCAAGTCCTCGTGATAATTCACCTTCAAGCGTATCAAATTGCATACCCATATCTATAAGATCCTTAATTCTTTCAGGTCCCTCGTTAACAAGTATATTAACAGGGGAGAAGTCGCATAGGCCTCGACCTGCTTCGAATGTATCTTTTAGGTGTAAATCAGGTGAATCGTCTGAGTTTGTTACAGCAGCAATGCCACCCTGAGCGTAGTAGGAGTTACTAACACTGAGGTCCGCTTTAGTTACGAGAACTACACGACCAAAGCCTGCGGCATAATTAGCCGCATAAAGTCCAGCCAATCCACTACCAATAATCAAAAAATCAAAATCTTTTTTTGTAAACATTTTTTGGAAATTCTTTTTTATTCCGTTCGAATGAAGACTTTTTAATCTTGCTGCGAAAATAAGACTTTTTAACGGTTTACTTCATAAAAAAATAAGCTAAAATTAAGATTTAGCTTAGCTTTCTTCATTATTAGAGTTTGAGTTTTCATATTGTTTTTATTTGATCTAAAGATTAATAGAGAATATTTTATCAATGCAATTATAGATTGCAGAATTCAACTTATAAAAACTAGTCTTCACACAGTTTGCGCTAGCTTAATTGCTTAGGTTTTTGATTTTTGTTTCAAGTTTAGTTATTTTTTAATGTGTTGATAATTATATGAATAAAGTATTGTGAGATTAAAAGAACCTAAAAAGAATTTTCACATGTTCAAAATCCTTTTGCAATTTGAGGAAAAAATGTAGTTTTGCAGGAATTATCAAATTAGATGTACAGTGATACAAGAATCCTACAATAAGATTAGTACTTGGTATAATGCTTACGTTTCTGAGTTTTCAAGCGAAGATTCTGAAATTCAAATCAACATAGACTTAATTAAAGAACATGCCTCTCGTGTATTAGAGAATGTTCAGGAACTAGGAGCAAGCATAAACCTTGATGAATCAAACTCATTATTGCTAAAGACTTGTGCTTTTTTACATGATATTGGTCGTTTTGAACAATTGGTGAAGAATGGTTCTTATGCTGATAATGATGAATCTAATCATATACAAATTGGCTTAGATGTAATTGAGGAACATGAAATATTAGATGTTTTAAATGAAAATGAGAAGCAATTGATTATTGATTGTGTGAAACTGCACGATATAAGTGTATTGCCTAAAATAGAAGACGAGCAATCTCTCGCATTAATTCATTTGCTGCGTGACGCAGATCGGATAGATGTTTTAAGGGTTGTATCTGAATATTATACGCATAAAAAAATATATCCTAATAGGCATTTGGATATGGAACTTATTGACAAGCCTGGTTTCTCGAAGAAAATATCTAAAGCTATTCTCGATGAGAAAATTGCTAAGTGCGACGATGTTGAAAATGTAAATGATTTGAAGTTGTCTCAAATGTCTTGGATCTTTGATCTGAATCATAAGAGAAGTTTCAAGATGATTAGTGAAAAGGGGTATATAAAAGCCATTTTTGAAACACTACCTAAAAATGACGATGTGATTGATATGTATCGAAATATGAAGATTTTCATGGAAAATCGATTGTAAGACTCAATCAATAGATCAATAATATTTATATAGACTCGTTACAAATAGCGAGTCTTTTTTTATATCTTTGTTTTAGTAGCGGGAGCCAAAGAGGTATAAGTTGGCTTTCTTTAAAGGTGTATAATTATAGAAAATAAGATATAATGAGAGATATTGTTTGTAATTGTCAGATGGTTGACAGAGATACTATAGATAAAGCTATTCACGAAAAACGTGCCACTACGATTGAGGAAATTCGTCGTTATACTGGAGCAAATACCGGTTGTGGTAAATGTATGAGTTATATCAATTCAATTTTAGATTCGGAAGTTCCAAAGGTTGCAGCAAAGAAACCAGAAACAACTAGTCGATTTAAATTGTGGTAAACTTAAAATATATATCAAACGTCCTTCTCAAAAGGGCGTTTTTTTATTTGTCGGCTTTAGCCAGAAACAAAAAATGCCACTTATTAAAGGTGGCATTTTGATATTCGATATAGTTTAGAATTACTCGCGTTCAGCAAGAAATTTTTCTGCATCCATAGCTGCCATACAACCTGAACCTGCAGAAGTAACAGCTTGACGGTAAATAGAATCTTTAAGGTCACCACAAGCAAATACACCAGGAACGTTAGTTCGAGTTGAATCTGGCTCAGTAACAACATAACCATTCTCATCAGTTGTGATAAATTGCTTAAAGAAGTCTGAGTTTGGAGTATGACCGATAGCTAAGAAGAAACCATCAACATTGATTTTAACTTCCTGCTCATCCTCATGCCCTAAACGCTTAACTAATGTTGCACCTTGAACAACGCCATCACCAGTAATCTCTTTTGTATTGTGCTCGTATAGAACTTCAATATTCTCAGTACGGGCTACACGATCTTGCATAGCTTTAGATGCACGTAAAAAAGGTTTACGAACAATTAAGTATACTTTCTTACAAAGACCAGCTAAATAAGTAGCTTCTTCAGCAGCAGTGTCACCACCACCAACAACAGCTACATTCATATCACGGTAAAAGAAACCATCGCAAGTTGCACAAGCAGAAACACCTGATCCAGCATATGTTGTTTCAGACTCAAGGCCTAAGTATTTTGCCGTAGCACCAGTACCTAAAATAACAGATTCAGCTTCGATAGTTTTGTTACCATCAACAACCACTTTGTGTGGGTATGATGAGAAATCTACAGATGTAACAAGTCCCCAACGACAGTCAGTACCAAAACGCTCAGCTTGCTTTTTAAGGTCAGCCATCATTTCAGTTCCAGTAACACCGTCAGCGTATCCAGGGAAGTTATCAATTTCGGTAGTTGTAGTTAACTGTCCACCAGGTTGCATTCCTTCTATAACCACTGGGCTAAGATTAGCACGAGCAGCGTAGATGGCAGCTGTATATCCAGCAGGACCTGATCCAACGATTAGACATTTTACTCTTTCAATATCACCTTCAGGTGTTGTAGATTTTTTTTCCTCTAAGTTCATAGTCTTAAAAAGATCGATTTATGTTTTTTTGTTCTAATTCTAAATAGTTTTGAGTCAACAAATTTATAAAATATCTATTTAAGTTCAGGCTTTCAGTATCTTAAAAACCATTACTTATCAATAAGATGTCTACCTGATTTAGAATTGTTACTTATTTTAGAATAGGATTCTTATTTGAAATTAAAATTTCCGGATTTTTGGCTTGCTGCTAATTTACTCATGTAGGGAAAGTTCCTTGTCTTTTAATTGACAGAAGTTTTTCTTTTATTGTAAAAAATATAATTATAGCTTTTTTAGAATTCAAGCTTTTTTTAGAATCAGAATTGTTACTTAAGCTTGAAAACTGAACTAAATTCACTCTTAAAAGTGGGGATGAGGCTGATTTCGTAAAAAAGAGAAGGTTTTGGCTTGTATGTCGTATACTTTTAATAATTTAAAAATCTGGAAAGTGAAACTTTTTATACAGAACAATCTAACTTTTAGAAATGATAATAGCAGTTGATTTTGACGGTACAATTGTAGAGCATCGATATCCTCGTATTGGTAGAGAAGTGCCTTTTGCTTTTGAGAGTTTAAAGCTAATTCAAAACCAAGGACATGAATTGATTTTATGGACGTATCGCTCAGGCAAAGAGTTAGAGGAGGCCATAGAGTTTTGTAGAGCTAATGGTCTTGAATTTTACGCTGTTAATAAAAATTATCCAGAGGAGGTTTTTGATGAAAGTATTAGTCGGAAAATAAATGCTGATATTTATATTGATGACCGTAATTTTGGTGGATTACCAGATTGGGGGACTATTTATCTTCAAATAGTAGGAGAAGAGTATAATGCTTCTGCACCATTAGAACAGAAAAAGATGAAAGGATTAAATAAACTTTTAAAGAAGTATTTTTTGAAGTAATGAGGTTCTACATTTATATAATAGCTATCTCTTGGGATGGCTTTTGTTTTGTGAGAATAATTGTGTGGTGGTTTATTAGAAATGATTTTATGTTGAAAGAAATTTAAGTGTTTATTTTTATTGATGCATTTCTTCTAAATCCTTGTATTTGAGGATTATATGCTATCTCTATGTGAGTTTATACGTATCTTTTCATTAAATATTTATGAAGATCTTTGTTTGTGATTCTAGGAAAATAAAAAATGCAAAAACTTAGGAGCTTTTGCATTTATCACTTTTTATTAAAAGATCTTAGTCAATATCTAAATTGTCAATTTTCTCAAGTAGTTCGTGAGTTGAGTTTAATAAATCGTCATATATAGTTTTAAAATGAGGCTTAATATCGGCTTTTTTATCTATTTTTTGATTGATACGTGCGACATAGTTATTTCTTGAATCGGCAGCCTCATTCATAATACTATAAACTTCATCAGCATTTCTTTTTCCAAAGAATTCTAAATGAATAATACTGCGCATGAAGATTTCATTGGTTAAGAAATTCACATCCTTTTTAAAGTCTCTTCTACTAGTCATATTTTAAAATTTTATTTGTTTTTTTTGGAAATGCTTCAACTTAAAAAAAAGTTATTTTGCATGCAGGTGTAAATATACTCTAAATTATAAGTATTTCTTATAATCTTGATCTTCTGGCTAAATTTGATTATGAATTCAAATCTTAGAATTGACGGTTCAGTCAACCGTAATTGACTCACAATCTAGCATATTTATTTATAAATATGAAAGGCATGGTGGTAAAAGGAGGAGTTTTTTATTGGTTTTAAAAAATGAATTTAAAAGAAAGTAATTAAACCTGAAAAAGACTTAATTTGTAAATAGAAACTGAAGAGAAAAGAAAATGAGTGAATGTGCACAATATAAATATATACACAATAGTAGGCTTAAGAATTCAAGAGAGTTCGATAATGAGTTTTTTAGAGAAGGTTTGTCTCTTTATGAGGTGATTCGTGTTAGTGAATCAAAACCAATCTTCTTGGATGAGCATCTATCTCGATTAGAAAATTCAGCAAAGAAAGTCGGTCAGTTTATTTGGCTTAATTATCATGAACTAATCGAAAAAATAAAGCTGGTAATTCGAAAGAATGGTGTTGTTCAAGGGAACCTTAAGATTGTATTCAATATTCATGAGAATAATCGCAATTTTTATTGTTATTTCGTTCATCACAAATACCCAACGAAAAATGAATACTTAAAGGGTGTTCATACCATTGTATATAATGCCGAACGAAGTAATCCTAATGCTAAAGTTTATAATCACAAACTCCGAACTTATACGAATACGATTATCGATAATCCTGATATTTTTGAAGTGATTTTGCTGGATGATCAGGATAATGTAAGAGAAGGTAGTCGTTCCAATTTATTTTTTATTAGAGGAAATGAATTAGTAACTGCACCAGATAATGAAGTGCTTAATGGGATAGTACGAGGGAAGGTGATAGAGATTTGTAAAGGAATGGGAATTCCTGTTTTAAAAGAAAAAATAGCTTACAGCAAATTATCTAATTTTAGTGCCGCTTTTTTGACGGGAACTTCGCCACAAATATTACCCATTAAAAGCATTAATATGATGTCTTTTGATGTAAATCATCATCTATTGAAATTACTCTTAGAAGCGTATAGAGAAGAATTGGATACCTATGTTGAGGAGAATTAATTACCTGTTTTACGAAACGGCAAGCCTATCTCAACCTTAGTACCAATGGAGGTTTGAATTTCATCATATAAATCGAAGATTTTATAATCATACTTGTGTGTATTCTTATTAATCTTATTTAATAGATTAATTCTTTCTTGAATAATTTGCATCGTTTTTTCGTAAGCCGACTTTCGACTCTCAGCATCATATTTTTTCGATTTCGATCGTCCAATACCATTATCTTCTATAGAACAACGAATGTATCGACTATTCTCTAGATCAAAATTAATAAGTATTAAGCCACCTTCTTTGCAAGTTGATAATCCAAACCTAATTGCACTTTCGATAAATGGTTGTATTAACATTGGTGGAATCTGATAGTTATATGGATTAATATCTTTGTTAATTGTAATCTCAAAAATAAATTGATTCATGAAACGCATTTGCTCAAGCTTAACGTAGTGCTTTAAGTAGGCAATTTCATCTGAAAGACTGATGTAATCTTTGTCTGCATTATTTATGTTCTTACGTAGAACAGTTGAAAAATCAGATAGGTAATCGAGTGCATTTTCAGTTTCTTGTTCAAGAATATAACCTTGAATTGCATTAAGTGCATTGAAAATAAAATGAGGATCAAGTTGATTTTGAAGTGTTTTCATCTTAAGTCCCAAGATACTTGTTTTTAGTTTGTTTCGTTCTTCTTCTTTTTTAACAATTTTACGAGTGTAAATTCGCATAGCAGCAATTAATAGTCCAACTAAAGTGGCAAAAGAAATGGCATAAAGCCATGGTTTTTGCCACCATGGATAAGCTATCGAAAATTTAATAGATAAGGGAATACTATTAGATTTATTTAAATGTTTCCCTTGTATATTTAAAGTATAATTACCACTTGGTAAGTTCGAGTATGTAGCATGAGTATTTGTACTCCAATTTGTCCAACTATTATCAAAATCCTTTAATTGATATCGAAAAATACTCTTCCCAGGGTTCAAGCAGTTTTGGAAATCAAATGAGAATGTAAGATAGTTTTGCTTATGTGATAAGTTAATTGGTCCAATAATATTTTTAGTCCAGATGTTAATTTTTAAAGAATCAGGATGCCAATCTTTATCATAAACCTGTAGATTGATGAGATTTAAAGAACAGTTGCTTTTTTCAAATTTATCAATTGCAGTATTAGTAATTTTTAGAAGTTGATTATCAGTACTTATCCAGATATTTTGATCACTGTCGGTGATAGAGGTTTTACCACTTCGATTGAAATATCCTTTAGAGTGATTCCAAAAGCGATAACTTATAGTAGAATCTAGTTCCCATGATTGATAATCGAACCGATAAACACCCTTGTTTGTTCCATACCAAAGAGAGTTGTCATTTAGGTATTGAAAACCTTGTATTGACGATCCAAAGAGGTTTAGGTCTTGGTTGATAATACCTAAAATATCAAGTTGTTTGTTCTGATATCTTAATTTATAAATACTACCGTTATTGCCTCCAATAATCATGTTACCATCTGGAAGCAGAAGTAGGTCATTAATAACGTTATGAATTTTTGAGTTGGAGTTATTAAAATGTTCAATTTCTTTAGATTTGTATCTGAAAAGCCCTATTTGCTTTGTAGAGAACCAAACTTCTGATTTTTTTGATATCATTTTACTGATATCTATTTTATCAGATTCTGAAATTATATATTTGAAAATCTCATTTTGAAATTTTTCACCTGAATAAACATGAAATACATTGTTCCAAATGAAACATAGCTGATTGTTTTCGGTAAAAGCAAATTTGCTTGCAGGCTTGATACCTATGTATTTAATTGAATCTGTTTTTAAATTCAATGTGTAGAAGCCCATATTGGTTGCCAGCCACAATTCTGACTTCCCATTATTCAGTATATCGAAAATCTGAATTTGATGTTCACATTCTGCCGAATTGTGGTCGTGTTTTATGGAGCACAATTTTGAAGTTGAAATACGTTTTTGGATCTTGTTTTCTTTAAAATATATTATTTCATTTCTGGTTGCGATGTATATATAGCCATTAGAATCAGATTCAATATCTGAGATGTTTAGTTCCCCAAGGTTAAAATACGAGGCATCGTAATATTGAAATATTGAATTCTGAAAATGTAGAATACCTTTGTTTTTTGTACCTAACCAAATATTACCTTCATTTTTATCTACAAAAATAGTTTGTACAAATACATCATCAATAGTGTTAGAAATTGAAAAATCTTCGACTTCTTGTTCTGAAACTTTAATAACTTTTCGATATTCAATATTTTCAATAAAATATCTTAATAGATAGAATGTTTCATCTTTAGCCTCTGCGACTTGAATTATTTCACAATCAATGTCATCATGTTTTTTACTTCTTATTTTAAACGCCTCGTTATTGAGAGCAAATTTATTTAGAAGTTGTGCTGTGTGAAACTTATTGAATTCTATAACAGGAAGAAAATCATCCTTCTTTAGTAGGTCCAGTTTAGTTGTTGTGAAGTTACATTCAAAAGTTTTTTGAGGAGTACTAGAGATAGCTAAAAGCTTGTTGTTATTCTCTACAAATCTTAAGATATTAATGGCTTCTTTCGATTCAAAAGAAGTTAATCGAATTTTACTGTCTTTATCTATTGAGGCTTTGTATACGCCAGTATGAGTGCTTAATAAAAGCTTATTGTGTTTGTGATCGAAATAAACAGATCGGATGCTATTTTTTATACCTAATTCCTCGTAACTATAAATTTTAATCTCACTTCCATTAAATTTACAGAGTCCAATATTCGAAGCTGTTAACCAAATATTCTTGTTGTTGTCTTCACAAATTGATTGTATTTTTTCACCATAAAGGCGTTCGAGTTCTTTACGGATAATTATTCTTCCGCCATCAAATTCAAAAAAACCAGCATCAGTTGCGAGCCAAACAATATTTCTTGAATCGCAGAAAATTTGATGAATATTATTACTAGGTAAACCATCATTTAGTGTCAACGAAGATTGATATCGGCTTGAAGCCTGCGTAAGACAGGCGAAAAACAATATCGCTATTAAGGTGTTAATGAATTTTAATGAGGTTTTTCTAAACATGTTACAATTATAATAAATAAGCTTCAGATATTTAATTGTCAAGTTTGTCAAATTTTTCACGCAACCTAGTTTATTATTAATTTACACAAAATTTATTCTTGTGAATTTACTTCTATTTTAGAAGTAAATAGATTAACAGAAAAGGGTTGATTAAGGAGAGATTGCTTAATTTTGGATGACCTATATGAAATTGATGAATTATGAAAGCTGAATTAAACCAACAAAATATTGACAAGGCAGAAGAGCTGTTTTCATCTGATGTGAACTTTGCGTTGACTGTTCTTCCTCGTTTGAAATTGCTATATGTAATTAAAAAAGAGCTTAAGTTATATAATGATTTATGCTGGTTTTTTGAATTTGATTACGTTAATGTGAACCAAAATAGAGTATTGATAGAATATCTTCCTTCAGTTAATACTGAATTGGCACTTTATTATGAAATACCATTAGTTCAGAAATTTGAATTAAGAAGTTTCCTTGGAAATTCATCGGTTCATTTTATAGATGTATATAATTTCTTAATCGAGAGTTTATATATAAAAGAAAAGCAATTTACAATACGTGCTGAATATCGGAAAGTTCCTCATTTTATATTAAATTTGAAAGTCAAGAGGTATCAGTTGTCAATTTTGAATCAATATTCAGGGTCAATACCAAATTTTAATACACCAATTGACGAATTAATATTAGAAGAGCTTAGTAATAAATTTGATTTGTTTAATCCGATATTCAAATTAATTATTGATAACTTTCGTCAGTAACAGACCTAAAATTTAATGCCTTGAAACAATTTATACTTTTCAGACATTTTCAGAATATGAGCATTGGTAGGGCTTACCTTCTCCTTTTTACATCATTATCAAGTCTCATGCTTATTATTATAGGTAGCATTTGGATTTATAATGAGTATACAAAGTTTTACGAAGAGTCAAATTCTCTTAGAGATAAGTATATCAATGAGCACAAAGGAATGTTGATTGACAATACGAAGAAATGTATTGATTATATCGAATATAGAGAAAATCAGTTGGAGGAGCTTATAAGGGAAAATCTCAAGAGTAATGTTGACCAAGCTCACGAAATAGCTCTACATATTTATAATAAAAATAAGAATGTTTCATCTCCCAAGGAAATAGAAACCAGGATTAAAGAAGCTATTTCTGCTTTCAGGTTTAATTCTAAGAAAAGATATGTTTTCATAAATACGATGGATGGTGTTGGTGTACTTTATCCTCGCAATCCTGAACGGGAAGGGAAGTCGCTTCTTAAGTACAAAGATATCAATCAAAATCAACTGGTTTTAAATGAAATTGGTCATTTAAAAGAGGTTGATGAATCATTTATAAAGTATAAGGGAACAAAAGATAAACCTAATAAGTTTAATGCTTATACAAAGATATCTTATGTCAAGAAGTTTGAGCCCTTAAATTGGTATATGGGAAGTTTCGCATATTCCGATGATTTCTTAGAGTCGATTCAAGCCGATTGTATTGAGCGAATAAAGAACATGAAGGTAGATGAAGATAGTTATTTCTTTATCTTCTCTAAAAATGGGATCTGCCTTCTTCATAAAAAAGATAAATTTTTAGGCCGTAACTATAGAACTTTTGAAGAAGAGGATGATATAAATGTATCTCGTAAAATTTTACTTTCGATAGGAGAGAAAAAAGATCGATTTATTAGTTATGATTTAGTCAAAGGCGAAAAAATCACTTACCTATATGATATTAATGAGTGGAACTGGATTATTGGTTCGGGATTTCACACCAAGCAGATTGAAAAGGAGATTGCTGAAAGAAAAGCAGAACTGTATGATCGATTATTGAATTACAGTTTTAATGTCATTTTATTAATCTTATTGACCTTCTTGATGCTGTACTTTGCTGCGAGATTGTTGTCTTCTAAAATGAATAAGAGTGTTTATTCTTTTAACGAATTCTTCAAGAAAGCATCAACCGAATCAGTGAAGATTGATGTTGAGAAGCTAAATTTCTCAGATTTTAAAAATATGGCTTATACTGTTAATACAATGATAGATACGCGAGTTAAAAAAGAAAATGAACTTGTGCAAGCACGAGAGCTTGCCGAAAAATCAGATAAGCTTAAAACGGCTTTCCTTTCTAATATGACTCATGAAATTAGAACGCCAATGAATGCTATTGTTGGATTTTCGCAGCTATTGCAGCAAGAAGAATTAAGTTCTGAGTTTCGAAATGAATTTATTGGTTATATCGTAAATAACAGCAATACATTGTTAGCTTTAATTAATGATATTATTGATTTCTCGATATTAGAATCGGGAGTTGTTAATATTAGTTATTCAAATTTTAATTTGAAAAATATATTTGTCGAACTAAATGATAAATTTGATCAGCTTAAAAAGGATAATGGAAAATCGGAAATAAACCTAATTTTTCCAGCCCCCGAAAGATTAGAAAATACATATATTTATTTTGATGCTGTTAGGTTAAAACAGATTTTGAATTATTTAATTGATAATGCTCTGAAATTTACAAAAGAAGGTGAGATTGAAATCGATTATAAACATGAAAAAGATACCATGTTATTTTGGGTTAAAGATACTGGCATTGGAATTCCTCTTGAGAAACAAGAGTATATATTTGATCGATTTAGACAAGGTGAAGAAAGTTATACAAGAAGATTTGGTGGAACAGGTATTGGCTTAAGTATTGCAAAACAAATTGTACAGCATCTAAAAGGAGAGATTTGGGTTGAATCTGAAGATGGTAATGGAAGTGTCTTCTATTTCAAAGTTCCTTTAGGGCAATCTAAATATCAGAATTAGAAAAAAACTTATTAGATATCCTTCTCTATACTTAGGGGAGGATTTTTTACCAATAAAAAAGGAGAATAAAACATGTGTTTTATTCTCCTTTTTAGTGATCCCCGACCAGTATCATAACCCTAATAAAACTAGGCTGTTTGTATATATCAGTACTGTGTAGGTACTGCAAATTTGATGAATCAAATAGATTACTGTTATATCACTACTTTAAAATTATGCTTAAATCCGCTTATTAAAGCTAGATAAAATAATTGAGTTGTCATGTTTTTTGGAGAAGAAAAAGAAGGATAGGTCTTGGCTTAGGCTAAATACGACTATATTCCCAACTATTGGGAATGTAGTCTTTTTTACTGTATATTTGTATCAAATACTTATAAACACATCTACTACTATTATACCGATGACGGAATTACCATACACAGTTGATAATATTGAACTAATACAGGATTTTATTAACGAAACAAGAAACAGAATTTCAAATGGAGTTACAATAACCTTTACAGGTAAGGCCAGTTCAGAATTGGAAGATTTAATGCTTCAGTACGATATCACTCTTGATAATATTGAGCATACGATTCTAAATCTTTCAACAGAGAATTATTACCGAGGAATAGATGTATCAGGAAGTGCTGATTTCAATGTATGTGCATTTCGTGCATTTGTAGGAAAAGAGAATATTGAGATTTATTTAAAGTACGGGCTCGAGGCTGATGGTTTACAAATATTAATTTTCTCAAATCACATTCCTGATTATCCTATGGAGCAACCATTTAAAAACTAGTATTATGGAAGCAAAAAAAGTATTAACGAGAGAAAATAAACCCACTGATGAATTACAAAGATCTGTAAAAAAGATTTTTAAGGGGACAAAATTAATGTTTACCGAGGCTTATTTTTTAGATTATGAAGTTGATGAGAATACGGGTGTAATTAATAAAAATAAGAAAGTAAGACATTATACTAAAGAACAAGTTAATCGTAATATGAAAGCACTTAAAAGTGCTTATCTGATTTCGAAAGGTGCTGTGTCACCAAATGAGATTATTGAATTTAGAAGTAGGTATCGAATTGCTGCTTCTACCTTAAGTATGATATTGGGCTTTAGTAAAAATACAATATCGAACATTGAGAACGATGGTGTAACATCTCTACCTAGTGGTAGATTAATAAAGGTGTGTTTAAACAATTTAGAGATATTACGTTCTTATATTAGAGATTGTGACTCTATTGATGACCACAAAAAAGATGAGTTAGATAGGAATTTATTACAATGTGATATGTAGAAAGAAGTATTTCTGTTTTTAATTAATGAAGAAGTGATATATGAAAAAATCAACTGAATGTAGAAATTTATTGATATACGACAAAATGAAAAAGATTGTCGAACAGAATAGATATATCTGTGAGTCATTTTAAAAAGGAAAAAGCATAGAGGACTTACAAAAAGAAGGCTACTATACTTAGGGGAGAATTTTTACCAATAAAAAAGGAGAATAGAACATGTGTTTTATTCTCCTTTTTAGTGATCCAGCCAGGGCTCGAACCTGGGACCTATAGCTTAGAAGGCTATTGCTCTAATCCAACTGAGCTACTGGACCATCCTTTATTATATGTTGCAAAAAAATCAAGTGATCCAGCCAGGGCTCGAACCTGGGACCTATAGCTTAGAAGGCTATTGCTCTAATCCAACTGAGCTACTGAACCATTTTTCCTTAATTGCGATGCAAATATAGGGATTAATTATTGTCTCACACAAATAATTTAGAGCTTTTCTTAGGCTATACGGCGAGTTTGAGTTAAATCTCTAACTGTCAGAATATCTATTTTCTTATTTCTATTAATTTTTTTCAAATACATGTCTATTTTAGATATTCCCTTTATTAAATTCGCATGCTTCAAGCTTTTTCTAATGCTTTAAACTAAATATAAAGACCTATGCAGAGGAGTTATTCCGGCAATATATCCAAGCTATACATCATTAAGCTCGCAAAATGGTTCATGCTAACCATGCCAATTATCGTCCTTTTTTATCAAGAGAATGGTTTGAGTATGCAGAATGTTTTAACCCTAAAAGCTTTTTATTCCGTTGCTGTAGTAATTATGGAAATACCATCAGGTTACTTTGCTGATGTATGGGGTAGGAGGAAAACCTTAATCTTGGGTAGCATATTGGGATGTTTAGGTTTTGTTGTTTATAGTTTTAGTTCCAATTTTTATGGTTTCCTCTTGGCTGAGATTGTTTTGGGAGTAGGGTCTAGTTTTATTTCAGGGGCAGATTCTGCTTTATTATACGATAGTTTGTTGCAAGATAAAAAAGAAGGAAGCTATTTGAAGCAGGAAAGTCGAATGATGTCGGTAGGTAATTTTGCCGAAGCTCTTGCTGGTATTGCTGGTGGAAGTCTTGCCTTAATCAGTTTACGAACACCCTTTATATTCCAGATTTTTATTGCGTTTATGGCTGTGCCTGCGTCGTTCTTACTTTTGGAAGTAGAAACAACAAAGGATCAAGTTAAAAACGGATTTACACATATTTTAAAGATTGTTCGGTACTCTTTGTGGGAAAATATTCAGCTTCGATTAAATATCCTCTATTCATCTATATTTGGTTGTGCTACACTTTCATTGGCTTGGTTTGTTCAGCCTTATTTAAAGCAGTTCGATATGGATGTAAGTAGAATAGGTATTATATGGACTTTGCTGAACCTAACGGTTGGTTTTACAGCCTTATTTGCACACCGAATTGAAAGCCGATTGGGAAAGCTTGGAACATCACTACTAATTGTCGTTGGGCTTTCCAGTGGTTTTATCTTGTCAGGAGTTATGACATCACAATTGGGTATTATTTGTCTGTTCTATTTCTATATCATTCGAGGTATTGCAACGCCAATTTTAAAGGATTATATCAATCGAATTACATCTTCTGATATGCGTGCTACAGTTCTGTCGCTTCGTAACTTTATTATCCGAATCCTTTTTGCTATTATCGCCCCATTTTTAGGCTGGTATAGCGATCATTTTAGTATTGGTGAAGCTTTGGTGTTTGCTGGAAGTATTATCTTTTTACTGGGAGGCTTTACCTTATTCTTCATATACAAAACGGAGAGAAGTGCTTAAAGT
>JADGEF010000177.1 GCA_016744515.1 Marinifilaceae bacterium
GATATGTTCAGATTTTGATATGTCTCCTTTTGATGTCATTTTCTCTTCTTAGTCGTAAATCCTTATGTGAAGTTAAATAAATAGTTTCAAATAACAAATGATTTAGGCAAAAGTGAAACTTTTTTTTTTATTTGACGTTCTTTTTAAACTTAGATTTAAAACCACAGAATACAAGCGAAACGAAATGCGTTCCAAGAAACTAATCGTGGAGACCCGAAAATATAGAACCACAGATTACACAAATTTTAGTTAGTGTCAGGGTATGATTAGTATTTATTGAAATCGACAAAACAAACAGTCCACAAATGGCACAAATTATCACAAATTCGATATTTATTGAGAGCCTCACAAAAAGTAAGACCCTCAAAACACAAGCTATTTAGTGTTTATTGTAATCGACAAAACAAACAGTCCACAAATGGCACAAATTATCACAAATTCGATATTTATTGAGAGCCTCACAAAAAGTAAGACCCTCAAAACACAAGCTATTTAGTGTTTATTGTAATCGACAAAACAAACAGTCCACAAATGGCACAAATTATCACAAATTCGATATTTATTGAGAGCCTCACAGAAAGTGAGACCCTCAAAACACAAGCTATGAGAATAGCCCTTGCGTTAAGGGTTGCAGCAGATAGCCCACAGCTTATTGAGTTTGATGGGGGCGTGAGTTTTGTATACGATAAATGGATACAAAATGAATCTTGCTTGTTTGCGAGGACTAGGAGCGGAAAACCTGCCTTTTGATGCGACTCTAGGAGCAAAAGAACGCCCTAAAGATTTTGAAACTTTAGGGCGTCATATGAAAAAAGCTTCTTTATTTACTCCATCTCTTTAAGTGCCGAACAGGCAAATACCAATGGATACATATCTTCGTAATACCACAACGAGGCAAAATAAAGCCCGATTGGTGTCGCCTTAATGTCATCCAAGTTTTCTGGTATAATCTCCATTAAACAGTCGGCTGCACGATTAGCCAAACTCTCCTTACCACAGGCTGCCATTGCTCTAAGTGCCAAAGAGGTTTCCTCTATGCTTGGTGGCAAATCTTTATCGCCTCCCCAACCACCACGGTGATGTTGAGTTAATGCTAAAAAGCGAATGGCTTTCTCCATCATAGAATCTAGTCCTTGATAACCCGCCTTTTTAAGTTCGGCTAGTCCATATAAAACAATGGAGGTTCCGTAAACTGGATTCTGATGATGCTCGGCAAGTTCGTTTCCAAACCAAAGTGGGGCAAACGAACCATTGCGGTATTGCACTTTGCTTAGGTAGGTAATCGCTTTCTTTATTCTTTTATCTATTTTCTTCTGGAATTTCTTATCGAACTTTTCTTTCCAAACGACGAATGATTTTATGGCATGAGCTGTAATGTCGGGGCAAGAGCTATCGAAAGGTAACTTTCCCCATCCCTTACAAAAGGTTGGGAATCCGCCATCATTATTCTGCATGTGCATTAGCCATAAAATGCCATTCTTCACACTATCCAAAGATATCGCCCCATCTTTATTTAAATGATGTAAGGCAATTAATGCACCAGATGTATCATCTGTGTCGGGAACGCCTCCTTGCAGATTAGTCCAAGCCCAACCACCTGGTTTTGTTCGGGTAAAAGGATGAATCACCTTATATTGTTGCTCCAACAAATTGGACTTAACTTCAGATTGCTTATCAAGTTTTGATAAGGTCTCAGAACTCAAGGCGTTTAATGACAAACTACTAACCCAAGTAGATAGATTCGTATCAATTGGCCAACTCCCATCTTCCCGAATAGACTTAGAAAGAAACTGACTTGCTTTATCACAAACTTTTAAGTTTTGATAATTGGCCTTAACCATACTCATTAAAACAAAAGCGGTTAATGGCGTTGCCTCAAGAAACCCACCATTATCAGGCTGCTTAGCTTTAAGAACTTTTAAAACTCTTTTTCGACAAATAGCTCTAACTAGTCGTCTGAAAACACCTTTCCTAGAATTCTGACTCTTTACAAGTCCAATAGCAACAAGAGCTGGTATAGCATAACTCACGACTGATAGTTTTAGCCAACGGAACATCCAATTAGGGAATATGGCTAAATAATAAGGTAATTGCGGTACCAACTTCCATCCTTTCTCACCCAATCGTCCAGAAATGGCACACATAGCTAATATTGGAACTGAAAAGGTTTGATCGCTTTTATAATGATCTAATATGGCTTCGCTTATTGTTTCAGGCTCAAGATTGCCTACTCTTCTTTTCAACCATGCCTCAGCATCCTGAATAGTTTCTTGATATCTCTTTTCTCCCTCGACTATAGAAAAAGCAGCCCATGTTAATAAGGTCGTACTTAAATTACTCTGGCTTCTAATGGTATCGCCCCAGCCTCCGTCAGGATTTCTGTTCGCTACGAGCCACGAAAGCCCTTGATCAATTTTGTTCTTATATTTTTCTTTATCGAATTGACACAAAGCAAATACAGCAAGTGCTGTTGACAAAGCACTACTTGACAAACGCCCAGTCCATAAACCATCTTCATTTCTTAATGACAGAATTTTTTGCTCTAAGTTTTGAAACAGTTGTTTCCTTTTTTCGTCCATAAATTCAGTAGAATTATAATAAGATTCCAATTCCTAAAAGGGCATAATACGTGTATTCAACATCACAGGTCATATCGGCAATACTGCCAAAGAAACCTCCTGATTCATCCCAATGTAAATTAATAAAACCGATAGATTTATCAGACAGAGGCTGTAAATCTTCACCAGCCATATAAAGAGCTAGTAGTGCTGTACTTGTAGAAAGTGTGTCAGCAATTGGGAGATCTTGGGCAGCTTTAAAGCCACCTCTAACCGTATAATTCTTCATTAAATAGTCAACAATTCCATTCTTATCGAAATTCTGACTAAAGGTTATAATTAAACCAGCAGCCGTTGCCGAGGTAACACCTGTTATTGAAGAACTATCATTGGCAAATGAATGATCAGCACATTTTAAATCAGAAATTGGTTGACTTATCTCATTCAAAATATGTTCATCCTCATCCAAATCTTGAAAAAGTGTCCAAACTAAAAAAGAGGCATATACAGTTGCCTGATCAGCAGCTTGCCTATTGTGATTGTATCCACCATCTTTTGATCGATATGTATTGATTAGTTCAAACTGAGCTTGACAATTTGTCCTAGCTTTCTTTATCAGGTTTTTCATTGCCAGCTTAGCAAGAAATCCTTCTGAATCTAAGACATCGAGCTTAAGACCAAACTTCTGCTTTTGCTGAATAACTCGGAGTAATAAATCACATCGAACATAACAGACGGCATGTACCAAATCTAAATCGTGCTCAGTGTTCCATGTCTTTAGGAATTCCTGCTCTTGTTCTATATCCAAATTAATATCGTAAGCTAATGCTAATGTATAAGCAAATACCGAATAGTAAATATCAGGCTTTGCAGCTCTATTTTTAAAACCACCCGTTTCGCAATGTTGCGAACGTACAAAAGATCTGATCTCATGCAAAGCCTCATCGCTCAACAAATCCTTTGCCTTAAAAAGAGCGTTTAATATCGCCTGATTGCAATTTTTCATCCATTCAGAATTTTATTCAGAAGGCGGGTCAGTAATATTTTAAGGGCTGGCCTTTTCAGATCTCTAATGCTACTTAAAGCCATCAGCTTGTAATCTTCTAACATCTGCTCTGCTTCTTTTATACCTTTGCGAATTTCGGCTTGCTTCCAAATCTCTTTTTTACTTTGATCGTCTCCATCTTGAAAATCTTTAAACCAAACTTCCATCTTATGAGGATGATCGCGATTAATAATAGCAGTTACCAATGAAGGTTGGATGGTATTAAAAGTATTGTCGATATTCTTTATATTAAAATCTTCCAAATCATCTTTAATCTGATAGGCTATTCCTAAAGAAGAGCTGTATGCGGTTAAAACATTCATCACCTCATCGCCAGCATCCGAAATAATAGCACCAAACTGAAGCGCAGTTTCAAAAGCAGGTGAGGTTTTCAAACTGAATATCTTAATGATTTTCTCAACAGGCAAAAGTTTTTTATTTCGTCGCCAAAGTAATTCTTCACCTTGACCTATAGCCAAATCTCTATGACTATGGGCAGCGACTTTCAATAGCTTTCGCACATGTTTTACTCCTGACTCTGCAATGAGTTGATAGCCGTATCCTAAAATTAGATCACCAATATTTATGGCAACAGACGTATCGTATTGTTTATGAAGTGTTGGTTGATTGTAACGCTCATCATCATCATCGACAATATCGTCGTGAACCAATGAGGCTTTATGAAAACTCTCAATTGATACAGCCAATTTCTGAATACATTCATCCAAATTAGCCTCAGTTCCCATCAGAGCTTTATAAACAGCTACCATAATTAAAGGGCGCCAACGCTTTCCTCCTTCAGCCAACCAATCTATGGAAATCTGTGAGCTCTCATCATCGCCTTCAAGAATAGCATTCAGCTGATCTTTCTCAAACCAAACACCAACTTCTGATCTTAATGCTTCAATATTTATCCAACCTCGCCAATTGTGTTCTTTACGAACGGGCAAAACTTCATTCAACCAAATTACATCGACTTTGGAATCCTTACAGTCGTTATTATAAAGTGGAATTGCAATGGATGGAACAGCTTCTTTCACTGCCAATGGAAATGATCGTTCGAAAGAGTGTAAACAAGCAACGCCAATAATACATTCAACCTTTCCCGAGCTTAGTAAAGTTGTAACCGTCGTTGTTCCTTCACTCACTAGTGTGTGATAACCTAATTCGTCAGCTTGAGTCAAAATACCAGCGATATCGCATTTGCCACACTGTTCACAAAGTAAACCCAGTTCGTCGAATTGAGCCGGGCATTCTGTTGAGTGAGCAATACATTTAGGTAGAAGTAAAATTCGTCGATTGAAAGGAATGCTAGAAACAATATCGTACCAAGCGTGATTGTTTATCATCACAGCCAATAGCTTTTGATACAAGAATAGCTCAGGATGTTTCTTAATCAGCTCACCTGAATGAAAGATCACTTCCTCTTCCTGCAAAGGAGGAATCAGCTCTCTCTCTGCAGCATAATCGCAAATTAGGTCTCGAATTTGCTTTAGCTTTTCAGGCGTCTGAGGTAGGCTATTACCTAAATTCCCTGAAGGATTATCTTTTCTTAATATCATTTTTCAATTAGCTAAATTGTACAATAATTCAGTGCCTAAAGTATTTAAAGTGCCTTGAGTACTTATTAGTAAATAACACAACTCACTAACGCATTTTCGGCATTTCGACTTAGCTCAGTGCACCGCCTTTTTACTGCTCCCTTCAATTAATACTTTACCAAAGACGTAAAGTATTACGTCTCTACTTTTTTACTCTTTCACTCATTCACAAATTTACACATTCACCTTTTATCCGTATGCTCCGAATCCAAAAAAGGAATACTTCTTAGCAAAGCGATAAACGAAACTCTTCTCAGGGATTTCTTTCCCAGGCATATGATGCCCAGCGCATACTCGCATTTGACTCAATTCCTTAAAACCTGCATTTCTATTTGAAGAATCGTAAGCACCAGAGTCCTTCAATATTGAAGTTAAATATTCAGGATCATCGAGTAAAATACAGCCCTGAGTTTTATCCGTAACTCTTGTTCTCATATTTCTAAGAAAGTCCGAATTCTCAATCACAGAATCTAAATTCTCTCCATTACCAATGTTCTCCTTGGCAAATTGGATTGGTGGACAAAACTCAATATCTCCAAATGGATTGATGTGATGACTCAAACCAATAGCACCAGGACATAAGGCTTTACCTTCTCCATCCCAATAAGTATCGATAATCATCAGCGGTGCTTTAACACGAATATCAACCATAAATTGTCGAAGTTCAAGAATTTCTTCTTCAGACAAAGCCAA
>JADGEF010000037.1 GCA_016744515.1 Marinifilaceae bacterium
AGTAATTGCTGAGATGGCTAAAAAGAAGGGCATATTAACTGTTGGGATAGTAACAATTCCTTTCCTATTTGAAGGGAAACATCGTGTTCAACAAGCTCTCGAAGGTATCGAGAATTTAGAGAAATATGTAGATGCTTTACTGATCATCAACAATGAGAAATTAAGAAGCATGTTTGGCGACTTAAAACTTTCTGAAGCTTTTGCTCAAGCTGACAGTGTCTTATCTATAGCAGCTAAATCGATAGCTGAAATTATTACAGTTCACGGCTATGTAAATGTCGACTTTGCCGATGTTGAAACTGTGATGCGTAATTCTGGAGTTGCAATTATGGGATCGGCTAGCTTAGCTGGTGAGGACAGAGCAATTAAAGCAATCAAACAAGCTTTAAATTCTCCATTACTGAATAGCAACAATATTTATGGCGCACGTAATATCTTACTAAATATCATTTCTGGTAGCGAAGAAGCAACCATGATGGAGGTAACGGAGATTACAGAATACGTTCAGGCTGTTGTTGGGAATGATGTTAGTATTATTTGGGGGAATGGATACAGTGAATCATGTAGTGATGAGTTAAATGTAACAATAATTGCAACTGGGTTCTCAGACAACCCTATTCCAGAGTTGAATATTCAGCCTCGACAATTTGAGCAAAACAAAGCGCCAAAGCTTGAACTGATCATTGAAAATCCTGAAATGTTAGAGGCCGAAGCTAATAACTCAAAAAGAAAGCCAGCCTCTCCTAAAGTGAATAGTTCTGGTCAATCAGAAATGTTCGAAGAATCGTTTGAAGAGGAAGATCAAAATGGTGAAGAAAAAGTAAATGAAAGTAAGTCGAATGATTCTTTTGTTGCTTCTCAGAAAGAAGGAGAAGTGAAAAGAAAGAAAAAAGCAGGTTGGCTAAAAGACACATTGGGTTCGTTATTCGATACTGAAGACACTTCAATGTAAATGATACTTGGGAATTAGCACCCTCTATCTCCAAGCTTAATTTCAATTAGAAAATCTTATTTTAAATAAGATTGTAATTAATTAAGTATTACTTTTGCAACGCAAAAGTTAAATACAATAGAATACAATAATATACATCCCACAGAGGATAAATACAATAGGATTAATGAGCGAGGAATTAATGGATTTTGGCCTAGTAGAAGACGAATCTTCAATTATTAAAGTAATTGGAGTTGGTGGTGGTGGAGGCAATGCTGTTAACTACATGTATAAGCAAGGCATCAAAGATGTTGATTTTGTCATCTGTAATACCGATGCACAAGCATTAGCAAAAAGCAATGTGCCTAAAAAAATTCAGCTTGGCGAATCTTTAACAGAAGGACGTGGAGCTGGTAACAAGCCTGAGAAAGGTGAGCAATCCGCTATCGAAAATTTAGATGATGTTATTGAAGTATTAGCTGATAATACCAAAATGGTATTTATTACAGCTGGTATGGGTGGAGGTACCGGAACTGGTGCTGCTCCAATCATCGCTAAGGCTGCAAAAGACATGAATATTCTTACTGTAGGTATTGTTACAATTCCTTTCCGTTTCGAAGGAAAACAACGTATCAATCAAGCTATAGAAGGTATTAGAAAACTTAAAGAAAGTGTAGACTCTCTACTTGTGATTGACAATGGTAAACTTTCTGAAATATATGGTGATCTTAAACTATCGACAGCCTTTTCTAAAGCTGATGATGTTTTAGCAACCGCAGCAAAAGGTATTGCTGAGATTATCACATTGCATGGTTATATAAACGTCGACTTCGAAGATGTTAAAACTGTGATGACCAATAGTGGCGTTGCGGTTATGGGATCAGCAAGTGCTGAAGGTGAAGGAAGAGCAGTAACAGCTATACGTGAAGCTTTAACCTCTCCTCTACTAGATAATAATGATGTTCGTGGAGCCAACTCGATTCTTCTTAACATCACATCTGGAACTGAAGAAGTAACAATGGACGAAGTTGGAGAAATCACCGACTACGTTTATGAAGCTGTAGGAGATACTGGTAATATTATTTGGGGAACTGGTCAGGATGAAGCTTTAGGTGATAAGATTTCTGTAACCATTATCGCAACTGGTTTTGAACATGACGAATCAGAAAATTACGATGCAAGACCTCAAAAATCTGTTGTTAACAAACCTAGTGCTTTCAAAGGAGGCAAAGGCCCTGCTAAAACAACAGAGACTCAAAAATTACAGTTGGAGTTAGAACCTGTATCAGAACCAGAAGCTAAGCTAGATGAAAAGTTAGATGCTAGTAATATGAACGATGCTGAGATTCAGGAGAACGAAGAAATTCCAGCATATAAACGTAAACAAATCAATTTACATAGAACAGAACCTCCTAAAACATCCAATGTGGTTCATTTCGATTTAGATGATTTTGACAATTAATACAAATCTGTATAAATTCAGTTTCCTAACTAAATTTCATACAACAATCTGATACATCATGACATTATTAGAACAAATAAACAGCGACATGAAGGCTGCGATGAGAGCCAAAGATAAAGAGAAGTTGCAAGCTATTAGAGCAGTAAAAACAGCTTTTACTCTTGAAATGACTAAAACAGGTAGCTCTGAAATTGCCGATGCTGATGCACTAAAAATTGTACAGAAACTAGCTAAGCAAAGAAAAGATTCTGCTGATACATTTGTCTCTGCGGGACGTCAAGAATTAGCTGATGCTGAACTTAATGAAATGTTATACATTGAAGCTTACTTACCTGCACAGATTAATGATGAAGAATTAACTGAAATCATCAAAGGTCTAGTTAAGAAAACTGGTGCAAGCTCAATTAAAGATATGGGTAAAGTTGTTGGAATGGCATCAAAAGAATTAGCTGGTCGTGCTGATGGAAAGACCATTGCAGATAAAGTGAAGTCTTTATTAACTTAATTCTCTCATAAAAACTAAATACTTATGAAAAAAACATTTACTATTCTATTGATATTAATTTGTTTTAATTCCTTCGGTGTAAAGAAAAATAAATTGGCATACAAACCAATTTTAAACACAAACATAGACCAATCATTCCCGAATGCCGCAGCGATTCTAGTTACTTCTTTTAAAATAGGACTTGAAGAATTTGATTATGGGAATAAAACGTTAAAATCAACTTGGTATGAATACTTGAGAGGAATTTCAAGACATCGATGTAAATTTTCAATTACAATTGACGAAAATAACACACTTGATATTAGAGCTGTTGATATTCAATGGTGGTATTCCTCAAATAGCCGTTGGGAAGATTCAAGCGAAGGACTATTCTCAAAAAAAGAAGAAAAGATTAGAGCATCCTTTGCCGAAAGTTTAAGATTAACCAATTCAAATGCCGACATAACAAGTCAAAACCAATCTTGGTTTTTTAAAGACCTAGGAGTTAACACCCTATTTTTTGAGAGCGCAACAGACTTAGCTGGTGATAGATGGTTCGAACACTACCTCAAGGATCAAGAAGTTAAATGGGATTTAACATTTCTTGATATCGAAAAAAATAACAAACCCGATTATAAATACAAAGAAAAATTCATCTATACAACTCAACATTCTCTTTTAAATCTTGCTCGCAGCAAATTTCAAATCGTAAAGTATACCAACAGCGATGCTAATGTGTTGACAAAAAAAGGGAACAAAAAAGAACTTAAAGGGTACTGTAGAGCATTAGAATATAATGATGGAATGTTCTATGTTGTAACAACTGATAGATTAGAAGAGAAACTACCCTCTAAAGAACAAAAAGATGACTCTAAAACACAATCCAAATCAGTTCTTGAAGTTGCAGGAAAGTTAAAACAACTAAAAGAACTCCTAGACATGGGAGCAATAACAGAGAGCGAATTTAAGGCTGAAAAGGACAGACTTCTAAATAATTAAAACTCACAAAAATTAAATAGGCTGTCAATAAACATTGACAGCCTCTTTTGTATATTCAAATTAGTATACATTTATTCGGCAATCTCACCAATTAATGTGGCTGAGGTACAGCTAATAGCTTTTACGTTTACGAAATCTCCAACCTTCAAATTATTCTTAGGCAATACAAAGGCTTTGTTCTGAGAGCTTCGCCCATACATCTCTTGATCAGATTTCTTAGAAACTCCCTCAATTAAAACTTCAAAAACCTTTCCAATATCTCTCTGATTGCTTTCTAGCGATAATTGTCTTTGTAAAGCAATCATCTCATCAAGTCGTTTCGATTTTACATCCTCAGGAATATTGTCCTTCAGATTTTTATACGCAAACGTTCCTGGGCGTTCTGAGTATTTAAACATATATGAGTAATCGTAACTTGCCCATTTCATCAGTTCAAGAGTTTCCCGAAACTCCTCTTCCGTTTCATTATGGAATCCAACAAAGATATCAGAAGTCAAACCACAATCTGGTAAATATTTACGGATAGCTTCAACACGATCCATATACCACTCTCGAGTATATTTACGTCGCATATTTTTTAGCACCTCGTTACTCCCCGACTGAACAGGTAAATGAATACATCGGCAAATATTTGAATTAGCAGCCATTACCTTAAGTGTATCATCACTCATGTCCTTAGGATGCGAAGTCGCAAAACGAATACGCATATTAGGCTCCGCTTTTGCTACCATCTCTAACAACTCTGGAAAAGCAATCTCAGAAATAGAATTTTTAAAATGATATGAATTGACATTCTGTCCCAACAATGTGACTTCCTTATAGCCTTTAGAAGCTAAATCGTTTACTTCTTTCAATATACTTTCGAAGTTACGACTACGCTCTCTTCCTCTTGTATAAGGAACAATACAATAAGTGCAGAAGTTATTACAACCACGCGTAATAGAAACAAAACCCGAAATCGCAGTTTCATCAATACGAGAAGGACAAATATCTTTATAGGTTTCTGTTAAGGATAAATCTATGTTAATTGCCTTCTCCCCTTTCTCAGCTTTCTTTACCAAAGAGGGTAAATCCATATAAGCATCTGGTCCAACAACAATATTAACATTTTTCTCTTGCTCAAATAGCTTTTCGCCCAAACGCTCAGCCATACAGCCGATCACACCAATCAAAAGCTTAGGTTTTTTCTTTTTTAACACACTAAATCCTTGAACTCTACCACGAACTCTTTGCTCTGCATTCTCTCTCACAGAACAGGTATTTACCAAAATAACATCAGCCTCAGTTCTCTCTTTGGTTCTTTCAAAACCATCGTGCTCCATTATGGCAGCTACTACTTCACTATCGGCAACATTCATTTGGCAACCATAGGTTTCCATGAATAATTTTTTCTTGCTATTGCTCATGATCTTCTTCCTATTATCCTTAGATTTTCGCTCAAATAAGTTTGAACAAACTCTTTTTCTTTTTTTTGTGACGCGCAAATATAGATCATATTAGTTGAATCGCAATTGGACTGGATCAAAATCTGTTGATATAGATTCAGTAAACACAAGCGTTTACCCAGCAAATATGCCTCTTTATGTACTTCTCCTAGGAATGCTCCTCTCTTTTTTAAAGAAGTCAATATAAAATTCCGATATTTAGGCCATTATTGACTTTAGTGGGTTTTATTCAAGTATATATTAATCATTGCTGAATCAATATATATCACAACTAAGCCTTATTTTAAGAAAAAGATCAAAATGCAAGACCAATCAAAATCTCAGGATTTTCAAAAGATAGATCTCAAGCAAGTATTTGCCAGTAAAGGCAAACTAATACCTGGCTTTATTATTTCATACTTAAAACGTATCGTCCATCAGGATGAGTTGAATGATTTTCTTTCGAGAAACCACCAGAAGCAAGGTATTGAATTTTCTCAATCTGTTTTAGATGAATTATCAATTAGCTATGATATTAATGGATTAGAAAAACTTGATAAAGACAAACGTTACCTTTTAGTAGCCAATCATCCTCTTGGAGGTCCAGATGGTCTTATTTTAATCAGCTTATTTGGGAAGCATTTTAAAACAATTCGGTTCTTAGTTAACGATATTCTAATGAATATTAAAAATATGGGTGAGGTATTTGTCCCAATTAATAAGCACGGAGGCCAGGCAAAAGAAGCTGCTAAAATTATAGAATCTGCATACGAGTCTGAATCTACAATTTTAACTTTCCCTGCTGGCTTAGTTTCTAGAAAACAAAAAGGAGTAATTAAAGACCTAGAGTGGAAAAAGAGCTTTATAGTAAAAGCAAAAAAATACCAGCGCGATATCGTTCCAATTCACATAAGCGGTCGAAACTCAAATTTCTTCTACAACCTAGCAAATTTTAGGAAGTTTATAGGCCTTAAAGCCAATCTTGAAATGCTATACTTAGTAAATGAACTATTCAAGCAAAGAGGAAAACAATTCAAGATCAACATTGGTGATCCTATCCCTTATGAAAATATTGATCGTAGCTTAAAGTATAATCAATGGGCAGATAAAATAAAAAAACAATGCTACGATCTTGCTGATTAATTGAATAAAACCTAAAATCCACAAGAAGCACTATATTTGCAAGGATTTAAGAGCCTCAACATAGTCAATATGTAAAATTAGCTATTGAGATTTCCTTATTTTCACTTATATTACTAGAATTACACCACAAGCGAGTTTCATTATTCTTAATTTAAGAATTAGAAAATCGTCGCCAATAAAAAAGAAAACAAATGAAAGATATTATCCTACCAATAGAAAAAAAACTACTTGAAAAAGAACTAACCGAGGATAGATTTGTAAGAAAGACTAATAAAGGATCGAACGAAATTTATTGTTTTACTCACCATGACTCACCAAATTTGATGCGTGAAGTCGGGCGTTTACGTGAAATTACATTTAGAAAAGCTGGTGGTGGAACTGGTAAAGAAACCGATATTGATCATTACGATTTAGACGAAAAACCATACCACCAACTTATTGTTTGGGATCCAAGTGCAAAAGAAATACTAGGTGGGTATCGTTATATTATTTGTAAAGATGCTCATACCGACAAACAAGGTGATTTTCTATTAGCAACTTCTAGATTGTTTGATTTTTCTGACAAATTCAAGGCTCAATATATTCCAAAAATGATTGAACTAGGTCGTTCATTCGTTCAACCAGAATATCAGTCAATTTTAAAAGGAAGAAAGAGCCTTTATGCTTTAGATAACCTTTGGGATGGACTTGGTGCTTTAATTGTTGAGTATCCAGAAATCAAGTATTTCTTTGGTAAAGTGACTATGTATCCTCACTTTAATACCGAAGCTCGTAATCACATTTTGTATTTTATGGATAGAATGTTTAATGACCCTGATAAGCTTGCCTGGCCTTTAAATCCACTTAAAACAAATGCCGATACGGCTGCTATGGATGAAACCTACAATGGTGTAGACTTTAAAGAGAATTACAAAATTCTATCGAGAATTGTACGCGAAAATGGTGCTAACATTCCACCACTTATTAATGCTTACATGGGCTTATCACCATCTATGAGAAGTTTCGGTACTGCTGTAAACACTCACTTTGGTGATGTTGAAGAAACAGGTATCATGATTACAATAGAAGATGTGTACGAGAATAAAGTAGAGCGTCACATTTCTTCTTACCTAAATTTTTTAAAAATTCGTTTACCAAAAACAAATTTCCATTTGTTCAAAAAAAGAAACTAATCAATTCAAATTGATCACAAAAAAAGTCATCCAAACGGATGACTTTTTTCATTTATATGGGTATAAAGATTAATAAGCTCTTTTTGTATTTCCTTCAACATAGTTAATGAATGAAGTATTCACAACCTTGTTTCCTCCTGGAGTTGGATAGTCACCTGTAAAATACCAATCACCATTATTTTCAGGACAAGCAACATGTAAATTTTCTACCGTTTGGAATACAATTTTCACCTCGGCGTTCATTCCTTCTGGTGTTAATTGTTCCGAAATTTTATCCGAAACCTCTTCTGGAGTAAATGGCTTATAAATTTCAGTCACATAATTCATCACCTCTTCCTTAGGTAAATTCTCCTGAGCTTTACACTTCTTGTAAACATCATCTATAAGGCTTTCCATATTTCTATCCTTAAGCAATGCAATAGCAGCATTAAAGGCACAGAAATCACCCATTCTCGTCATATCAATTCCATAACAATCTGGGTAACGAATTTGAGGCGCAGAAGACACAACCACAATTTTCTTAGGGTGCAGTCTATCTAGAATTCTAAGGATACTTTTCTTAAGCGTTGTTCCACGTACAATTGAATCGTCAATTATAACAAGGTTATCAACACCGTTACGAACAATACCATAAGTTACATCGTAAACATGACCAACTAGGTCATCACGACCTTCGTCTCCTGATATAAATGTTCTTAGCTTAACATCCTTAACTGCAATTTTCTCAACACGAGGTTCAACAGAAATAATCTCCTGCAATTTCTCTTCAGTCCACTCACCATTCAGTTCGTGAATCTTACGTTTCTTATCTTCTTGCAAGTGATTTCTAACACCTTCCATCATACCATAAAAAGCAGTTTCAGCAGTATTAGGAATAAAAGAAAAAACAGAATTTGCAATATCATTATCGATGCTCTCCAAAATAGCTGGAGTCAATAATTGACCTAACTTCTTTCTCTCTAAGTAAATATCCTTATCAGATCCTCTTGAGAAATAAATTCTCTCAAAAGAACAAGATCTTCTTTTTTCTGCTACACGAACAGGAACTTCTTTAACATCACCATTCTTGCTGATAATAACAGCATTACCTGGTTCAATTTCCTTAATGTCATCAGCTCTAACATTTAAAGCTGTTTGAATAACTGGACGTTCAGATGCTACAACTAAAATTTCATCATCTTGATAATAATAAGCTGGCCGAATTCCCCAAGGGTCACGCATTACAAAAGAATCGCCATGTCCAAACATACCAGCAATAGCATATCCTCCATCCCAATCGCGAGAAGCATTAGAAAGTACTTTCTGTACATCAAGATTATTCTCAATCAAAGGTGAGATTTCTTGTGAGGTAAAACCTTCGTTTTTATATTGTCTAAATTTAAGTTGATTTTCTTCATCAAGATAATGACCAACTTTTTCAAGAATTGTTACTGTATCAGTATAATCAGTAGGACTCTGACCTAAAGAAACCAATAGATCAAAAAGCTCATCAACATTAGTCAAGTTAAAATTACCTGCTAATACAAGGTTACGAGAACGCCAGTTATTTTCACGCTTTACAGGATGAACAAAGTCAATACTATTACGACCGAATGTTCCGTAACGAAGGTGACCTAAATAAACTTCACCAGCGAAAGGTACATTTTTCTTTGCCCATTTAGCATCCTCAAATTGTTCTGGATTAGCTTCTTTTTTGACTGCCAAATCTCCATAAATACTATCGAATACATCTTTAATCGGCTGATTCCCATTTGAACGATGACGATGAATATATTTCGTTCCAGGCTGTTGATCGATTTTTATACTAGCGGCTCCTGCTCCTTCTTGTCCTCTATTGTGTTGCTTCTCCATCAAAAGACAAAGCTTCTGAATTCCATATTGCCAAGTCCCATACTTTTCCTGGTAATACTCAAGAGGTTTACGCAAACGGACTAAAGCTATTCCGCACTCGTGTTTAAGTTGATCACTCATTTCGATTTATTATAATGGTTATTTAGTACTTTACTTATCTCTTTGTATACGGTGAAATTACAATTTCCTTTGCAATTTTTTCTATAAAAAAAACCGCCTAGATTCATCCAAGCAGTTTCGTATTATTCTATTTCTTCAATCGCTATCTTTTCCTCAACTTCAAGGTCAATCAAATTTATTTGGTCCTTCACTAGATAGCAGTATGGATATATTCTCACACATTGCTTATACAACTGCATGGCTTCGAATTTATTCCTAAAATTCCCAATTCGCACTCTAAAATCTGGCGCCTGATATTTCACATACACTCGTTCATTGGGGAATCGCTCTTGTAAATCCTCTCGAATTGAAAATGCCTTTTCTCGATCTCGCCCTCCACCAGAAAAAATTTGGATACGGTATCCTTGAAAGCCTGGAAGTTCTGAATTCTCAGCCCTATCTATTTTAAGAAGATCATCAATTCTATAATCCTGAAGAATCCTAACAGTTCCTTGCCCTTCTTCAACTAACTTTAATCTATCAATAAATTCTACATCACCTTTGTAGAATCTTATCTTTTTCACACAAGTTGAATCTTGAACTCTTAGGTCAAGGGAATCTACTAATTGATCTGTTTCAAACTCTTGCGCATGAAGCGATGAGAGACAAAAAACAAATACAATTGTGAATAAAGAAAGAAGATGCTTCATATAATATGTATTTTCCAAAACTAATTACTTCTCTATTCTATAAAACGATAAAAAGCATTCTCAAATTCAACTGATTATCAACACCTATTTACATTCTCAGAATAAATCTCAAAAATAATCAAAAATATCTAGCTTCAAATATATTTTAACGATTGATAAGATTTCTATTTCTCATTATTCAGAAACATTCGGAAACCAAAAATACATCACATAGAGTATCAATTCATTACATCGAATAAAGAAAATGTTTTTATTCGATATTTTTAATACCAACAATTAGCATTATTTAAGATAATTCAAGAAAAGATAAAGAGTGAAAATAAGATTTGAGAGCATGCATGATTGATCGACCTAAGACTCTTAAAAAAGAAAAAGGATGGTAACCACAACCATCCTTTCTTCTAACTATTAACCAAAATTGAAGACCAATACTAGGTACCAATCCTCGTGAGCAAAAATAAGATCAATAAATTAGATTCAACATTATAATGAAGAAAAATAAGCCAAAATGTCCTATAACATATTATCAATCAAGCAATGATTACAAACTCCCCCATTCTATCTGTAATAATTAAATACACATTAAACAAATATGAACTCTTAAGCATTGATCAGCAAAAAACTATCCCATTTTCATTTATCAATCTTGAAATCATCATCCCTCATCTAATACTAAAAAATTGTGAGTCTATCATTCATGAAAACTTTCTTTCTCCGTTAAAGATTGTTAAGCATGAACATGCACATAAGTATTTTTCTATATTTGTATCTATGAGCAAAAAATACATATGGTTAGTAACAATCGTTTTAGCGATTTCCTTATGCGGATTGATCTTAATTCAGGTCAAATATTATCAATCTACCGCAAAAATTAAGGAGGATCAGTTTTTTCTTACAGTAAGTAAAGCTCTTGACCAAGTTGTTGCCAAAATAGAATTTGATGATAAGGAAAAAAGCATCCTTGAAGGAACAGGTAGTAACCAATCAAATAAAAAGATAAAAAAGAATAAAAACATTAATGGGTACGGTTACATAATCAATCTACCACCTAGCCCTAATCAGCACCAAACTGCAGCAATAAGTTATTATAAGGATAATAAAATTCTTTATACCGAAGAAACTGAACTCAATACTAAATCGTTTAACGATTTACTTAAAAAAGCACAAGATCCTAGATTCCAATTCTCTAGAAATAGACTAGGAGTATATCAAGATAAAATCTCACTTATATCTGCAAGTATGGCTCGTCAGTCTATGCCTCTTAAAGAGCGAATAGACATGAATACTATACACAAGTTGATTAAAGAAAAATTAGCTAACAATTCAATCAAACTAGATTTTGAATATGCTATAAAATCTGATAATAAGTTTGAAAAAAAATCAGTAGATTACTTTAAATACAATAAGCAAGATAAATTCGAAAAACAATTATTTCCAAATGATTCATGGAAGAATTTGCATTATATATACATCTTCTTTCCTGGGATGCATAAATATATCATTCAGTCATATACAATGTTAATACCTTCATTGGTATTATCATTAATCTTGATTTTGTGTTGCGCTTTCACGATTTACATCATATTCAAGCAGAAGCGTTTGTCAAAAATAAAAAACGACTTCATCAACAATATGACCCACGAATTCAAAACACCTATTTCAACCATTTCGCTTGCTTCACAAATGCTTACAGATAACTCCGTAACAACTACTCCTGCAAGTATAAATAATATGGCTAAAATTATTAACGATGAAAGTCGTCGATTAAGCTATCAGGTTGAAAAGGTTTTACAAATGGCTATCTTTAACGAAGGTCGATTAAAATTAAAACTGAAAGCAATTAATCTTCATCAGATAATCGAGAATTTAATGCCTAACTTCACTATTAGAGTTGAAGATAGAAAAGGAAACACCTATCAACATTTAGATGCCAAAGAGGATCTTGTAATGTTAGATGAAATTCATATTGGTAACCTTATTTCAAACTTAATGGATAATGCCATTAAGTACAGTAAAGATACGCCTGAAATAAGTATTAGTACAAGAAATAAAGATAAAGGAATTGTAATATCGATTACCGATAATGGTATTGGAATATCAAAAGAAGATCAGAAAATGGTTTTCGAACGTTTCTTTAGAGTACACACTGGAAATGTTCACAATGTAAAAGGCTTTGGCTTAGGCTTATCCTACGTTAAAAGAATTGCCGACGCCCACGGTGGACAAGTAAGTGTTGACAGCAGCCTTGGAAAAGGCACAAAATTTGAAGTATACCTGCCATTTAAAAAATAGACATTATGGAAAAAGAAATTAAAGTCTTATTGGCTGAAGATGATGCAAATCTCGGCCTTCTACTTAAAGAATATTTAATAGCAAAAGGCTACGACACAACCTTGTGCGAAGATGGAGATAAGGCATACGATGCATTTTTAAAAAACCCTTTTAACATTGGAATTTTCGATGTGATGATGCCTCATCGTGATGGGTTCACTTTGGCAAAAGATATTCGTTTAATCAACTCTGAAATTCCAATCATTTTTCTGACTGCTAAGTCGATGAAAGATGATGTTCTTGAAGGTTTCAAATTGGGTGCAGACGATTATATGACTAAGCCTTTTAGTATGGAAGAGCTGCTTGTTCGTATCGAAGCTGTATTAAGAAGAGCTGGTGGTAAAAAAGATAACAAACAAGAAGAATTCAAACTAGGACGTTTCCTTTTTGATTCAAAAAAGCAACTGCTTCACGATGGCGACAAAACCATTAAACTAACCACCAAAGAATCGGAGCTTCTTAAATTACTTGCCAATAATGTAAATGAGGTTCTTGAGCGTAACTTCGCACTTAAAACCATTTGGCTGGACGACAACTACTTTAATGCTAGAAGCATGGATGTTTACATCACTAAATTACGTAAGCATCTTAAACCAGAAACTAATATTGAAATTATTAATGTTCACGGTAAAGGTTACAAGCTGATCATGTAATTTCAAAAAAAATATGCAGTGAAAAATCCCCAAAACATAAGCTTTGGGGATTTTTTCTGGAACAATCTACTATTAAAATAGTAGATTGATTTGTTATTTAAATAATTCCTACTAGATTTGTAGTAGATAATGAATTCAAAATCTATAATTGCAATAAAATAAATAGAGTACAGTATGAAACAAATGACCAAAGCTGAAGAACAAGTGATGCAGATATTGTGGAATCTGAATGAGAGTAACGTTAGAAACATTGTCGACAAATTTGACTCACCTAAACCAGCTTACACAACCGTTGCCACAGTCTTAAGGGTTTTAGAGAAAAAAGGCTTCGTTACCAAAATCCCACAAGGGAAAACGCATTTATTTGTTCCAAAGATCACTAAAGAAGAATACTCTGGTCAGCAAATGGGGAGTTTATTGCAAGACTATTTTAGTGGTTCATTCTCAAAGATGGCATCTTTTTTTGCTAAAGAGAACAACTTAAGCATTTCAGATTTAGAGCAGATGATTGAGATAACTAAGAAAGAGATTAATAAAGACAAGTGATATGAATGATCTATATATTTATCTACTCAAAGCATCGGCAATTTTAGCCTTGTTCTATGGAGTCTATCACTTCCTTTTGCAGGATGAAAAATTCTATAAAGGAATTCGAATCTACCTTGCCTCATCCTTACTTATGGCATTTATTTTACCATTGGTGAAAATGGATTTTGAAGTTGCGACAAGCACTAGCAGTTCGAACCTTGTAATGCTGCTCAATGCAATAAATCTTACAGCCAAAAGCAATAACACTACTGGAGCATTAGAGAATATATCTTCAACTCAGTTTCTTATTGGACTATACGCTTTGGTTTGTTTCATTCTGATTCTACGATCTATCATTAGAATTAGTAAAACTCAAAATATTATCAGAAATAATCCTGTAGATAATTTCGAAGGACAAGAATTAGTGAAAGTAGATGACGAAACGCCTAACTTTTCATTCCTAGGCAAAATTGTAATCAATAATAAGGATTTTAATACCGAATCATTTAGAAATATTATAGCACACGAGAAAGTACATGTAAAACAAAAGCATTGGATCGATCTGCTTTTGGTGGAATTAACAACAATTTTATTGTGGTTTAATCCTTTCGCATGGCTGTTTGAGCGTGCCATAAAACAAACGCATGAATTGTTGGCTGATGAAGGAGTTATTGCGCAAGGCTGCAACATTGGACAATATCAAGCGAGTATTTTAAACCAAATAATGGGTACTGAAGTAATGGGCTTAGCCAATAACTTTAACTACTCTATTACTAAAAAACGAATGATAATGATGACGAAAACCAATACATCAAAAAACAGAGTACTTAGATTTCTATTTATAATTCCAGCAATTACCATTGCTCTAACACTAAACTTAAAGTGTACTTCTGAAAATGTATCGCAAAATAATGACGATATTAATTTAACAAATAAAAATACAACAATAAAAACTGCCAATCAGACAGATAATCTCGACAAGACCATTACTGATGAACAAGTTTTTGTTATAGTAGACGAAATGCCTCAATACCCAGGTGGAGACAAAGCACTACAAACTTGGATTGCTGATAATGTAAAATATCCTGTGATTGCACAAGAAAAGGGTATTACGGGACGTGTTTATATTGGCTTCGTTGTGAATAAAGATGGTATTGTAAAAAATGCTAAAATTATGAGAGGCGTTGATCCTTCATTGAATACTGAAGCTCTTCGTGTTATAAGCTCTATGCCTAAATGGACACCAGGCAAACAAAGAGGAAAAAAGGTAAGTGTATCTTATACGGTACCTATCAACTTCCAATTGCAATAAAAAAATAATTTTAATAAGAAAGCTCTCAGGTAACGGTTCTGAGAGCTTTTTTCTTATTTATTTTTCCTAGCTTTTTCAAAAATTACATCTTGAATCGGTCGTTTTTCAATTTTAGAATCTAGCCACGAAATCAAGTCCAAATATAAGAATGCTCTCTTCTCAAAAGGATCATTTACCCATTGCATCAAATCATGTCTCGATTTTATAAACTCATCTTTTAATTGATCTGGACTTATGCCACTTAATCGTCTAATAAAGCGTAATATATACTTCTGCACTTCCTGTAAATCTTCCATTTTCACTAAAAAACGATAGGTCGATCTAATTTGGTAATCCAAATGATCAGTATGTTCCAATTCATAATGACTAATCAGATTTAGAATACGAGCAAAGCAATGTATATCCGTTCTAAGCGACGTATCTTTTTCTTCGATAATTCGATTTAAGAATTTTATTGCATCTCGATACTGCCCACAACCAAAGTAAAGACAGGCTATTTTGTAATAGAAAACTAGATTTCGGTGCTTATCTAAACTGTATTTATTAATTTCTATAAAACTCTCAATCTGAGGAACAATAGCGGTACCTTCTTTAAACTGCCCCTCCATAAAATACTGGTTTATTTGGTGCATATAAGAAAACTGCTGCTGCAAAATTGAAAGATTAGAATTTGCTTTTACATACTCTTCATTTTCAAGATTCATAAGAGCCTTCAAGCTCTTTTTAAACTTGCTAAGATGGTTGGTATAGAATAAGGCGACCAATACATTATTAAGAGCTTTCAGGTACAAGTCGCACTGGCTTGTAATCATATCGGGATTCATCTGAAATAAATCGACCCACTTTTGAGCATACTTATAACACATCAAAAAGTCCTGAATAATTAGATAATACCAAACGTAAGATTGATACAGATAGAGCTTCTCATAAAAGCTAAGCTTCGTCATATCTACCGATCGGATGTTGGCATTAAAGAATTCACTAACCATTAAGAGATCCTTATCATTACGAGCATATCCTACTTTTAAGTAAAGTGCATACAAACGAATAGACATATTCGAAAAATAAATAATCCCATCCATTTCCTGATTAAGCCCTCTAGATTCAGAAGTAATTTCATCAGCTCTAGTCTCAATACTCTTAGTCACATACTGAGACTCAATAAGTTTTTCAAACTCAACAATTTCTAGATGGAGTAATTTACGTTCATATTTCTCTGCTAAAACCTTGCTCTTTTCTAACATTCTCAGGCTTTGCTGGTACAAACCTTTATTATATAAAACTTTGGCATGATCAATCTGCTCACGAATACTTATTGTGATATCATGATTCACTTGAGTTAATCGCAAACTTGTTAAAAGTTGCTTATAAAGATGAGCTTTTAAATTAGGAAGTTGAGACAGTTTAATATCCTTAGATCGTTTAAGTATAAGATCTTCCTTATAAGTTTCCATTTTATCGATAGAATCGAAAACTTGGATGAATTTACTCTCTTTTCCGCTTCCTATACGATTTGCGTAAAGTTTAAAATTCCTCTTTTCCGACTTAGTCATCGACTTAATAAGTTGAAACAAAGGTTCTATTTGATGCTTAGACATAGTGATATTTTTTCCGTATCTAATTAATAAACAAATCATTTATCGCACAAATAAGCTTTGAACTTCGGAAATATCATCAAAAGTGATTTCCCAGAGCCTAAGCTATGCGTTACTTTTATGTCGTTTTTCAAATCAACACAGTCAGCAACATAGAATATGCAATCAAATTTAGTAAAATTCGACAAATCTGATTTAACAAATGAAATTGATTGTGATTCAATCAATGAGAATCAGAAACAAAACCTTCATAAACTGTTACTCAATAAACTATCTGGAATCCTAAAAGAGGATTTAAATAAAGGGATAAATATGATTGAGAAATTACTAAGCAAGGAAGAAACGGAGGCCTTTAGATTGGAGTTAAATTCGAAAATTTCTTCGGAGTCGAAAGCAACGCATCATCCTATGAATTACAGTAGGAGAATTAAAAGCTTAAAATCATGTTTTGAAAGTCTGCCTGCTGGAAGTGTGCTTTAAATTATCAATTATTCACAATATCAATAAATTTATTCTTTTGATAAAATAGCTAGAAGTCAAAAAACAAAGAATTTAATTTTTAAAGATGATTTAGTTGGTGCAGATTCACTCAAACAGTTTCCCCTCTAATTGAGTTATCTAATTAGCACCCAAATCTGAGGAATACTAAGTTGTGAGGATAGTGAATTATTTGCTTCGTAGGGTCAATTTTGATACAATTGTGAATCATCCCTTCTGTTAGAATTAGTAGTTTATTTCTGAAGCATTATTTAATTATCTGATCACTTAGATTCTTCAAGGTTTAACCCTTCTAAAATCCAAGCTTCAAAAACAATCTCACAGAAAAAGGCGTTGCCTTTTCATTAATACTCAAAATTGTTTTTTGTCCTATTTTAACCTGTTCCGAATCGAAATAATTTAGATTTTCCTTCTCAAATAAATTAAGGAACATCAAACCAAATTCTGTCTGTATTTTCTTAGGCTTCATTTTATAGATAATAGAAGCATCCATTCGACTATAACTTGGTTCTGACACAATCTGGTTTCGCAATTGGTTATAAACTGGAAAACCTGATCCCCAAATATAACTGGCAGAGCAATAAAAACGATCAATATTAACTAAGCCTGCAATCTTTAACTCGTGAGTTTGATCGTGAAGAGCTCTTTGGAAAATTCGTACCCGACCACGCTCAAATTTCTCCTCAGTTCTACCCAGTGTGTAAGCTAGCCAAAAAGCATGTTTATTAATCGTCTTCTTCACATATAAATCTAGTCCATAAGTCTGACTCTTACCAGTCGTAATTCCTTCGGTTGTTCTAGTTCTGAAATAGCGCGTATGCCCCTTAGTGTACTTGTGATAGGTTTCAATACTTATAGTAAAATCATCCTTATGGAAAGAAGTTCCAAAAACAAGGTGCTGAGAATTTAAAATAGGTATTGTTACATTATCAGCTCCTACCCAAAAATTACGCTTATTACCCTCTTCATCCCATATTATGCTACGACTCATAAATTGGCGATATACACCCCAGCCTAAATTCATAGCCAATGATGACGATATTTTACAGCTCAATGAAAGTCGAGGATCGACATATAATCGATCAATTAAAGTCGGATAATTTAGGTTAATCCCTATTTTAGCTGACAAATATTCATTAAAAGAGACCTTATTCTGTAAGAATCCACTCAATTTCCCTAAATCTGACTCATAATTCATTCTACTCACACCAAGGGTATCTTCAGAATATTCAATTTTATTATACGAATAGGTCAGTCCAGTTTGAATAAGTATTTTTTTTGACAGATTAAAATCATGTTTCACTCCAGCTTTATATTCAACTACCTTGGTGTCTCTTTCATCTTTACGACGCACCTCTGTTTCTTTATTTCTTATCCTATAAATATCAACTAAATTAGTCTGAGAAGAGTTTAAGCCAGAGCTAGTAGCAAAAAACTCACTTTTCCCACCTTTACGCCATTGTTTATTGTAAATTATTGAAGCTCCGATTTGCTCTGTTTCCTCTCTCTTATTCTTGCGAACTTGATTGTATCTTCCCTCTGTGAAACCATAGTCATACTCATTGGTTCCTTGCAGTAAACTCACTTGAAAAGTATTTCCTTCATTACCCGAATAGGCATATTTAAGATTCATATCCCTAAACTTATAATTTGGAATAAGCACAATATTGGAGACTTGCCGTGAATTATTTTGAGAATCTGTAACTGTTGGTGTAACCGATTCTTTTTCATACAGGTTGTAGTAAGTTTGCCTATATGCAGTAATTAATGAAGATTTTTTAGATAAAGGCAATTCCAATGATGCATTTGCAGTTACATTGCTCAATACTAAATTAAAGGCTGCCTTCTTCTTATTCCCATTTTTTCCAGTAATATTTACAAAACCACCTACTCTTCCATCATATTGCGAATCGTACCCACCCTTTTCAACATCAATATGTTTTGCCATAAGTGGATTAATATCTCCAATATCCTGATAAGAATTCTTCAAACCCCAGAGTGTAATTTTATCAAATAAAACTTGAGTCTCTCCATCGTAAGACCCCCATATTATTACTCTATCAGATTGCTCATTTGAGGCAGCAATGCCAGGCTGCATTCGCAAAAGTTCAAAAACTGAATTATCACCATTCCCTGGTAAGAAGTTCACAATTTTATGATTCAAACTAATATTCCCAACCTTATTACCAAGCTTAATAAAATTCTGAACCATTCTATCAGACACTAATATTTCTGGCAGATTTGACTTTGCAGGATGAAGATACAGCTTATGATTTTCATTGGAATTTAGGACTGTATCTAAAATGAAATACCCCAGATGTGAGGCTTGAAGGTGCAAATCATCATCTTCGTCAGAGGTAAATGAAAAACCGCCACTCATATCGCTAACTTGAGGGATATCATTAATTGCTAGGTGAGAATAAGGCAAACTTTCGTTTGTTTCAAGATCATAAAGATTTCCTCTTAAATAGTATTTCTTTTTTCTGTTGTGAGGGTAAATAAGAAAAACCCCATCTGTAAATTGATATTCAAGTGAGGTATTTAGTAATAAGAATTTTATTGCTTCTTCCACATTGGGGAAGGTCGTCTCTGTAGAAATTATATAGCTTGAGAGCAGATCGTCATTAAAAGAAAATTGCACATCATATCTATCTCTCAAGTCAACCAAGACCTGATTTAAGCTTTCTTGTTTCGCATCAACCTTTATCTCTTGAGAATATGCAGTGAGTCTTAAAGCGAAAACAAAACAGAGTAGAATTACAGTTTTTAATTTCACTTAGTTTGTTTTGAACCTACAATATATTTTTTTGATGATACTTTTGAATACTCTAAGCCTAAAGGTAAACAAACCAAATTCAATACATCATCAACAGAATTACTTTTCTTGAAGTTCCCTGTGTATGGAATTTTGTTCAAATTACTCTTAATAATTCGAATATCATATTGCAATTCAATTTCGTCAAACACCTGATGAATTGGCGTTGCAGTAAAGAAAAACACATGATCTCGCCACATAGTTTTCTCACCTACATTAATTCCTGATTCCAGTTTAATCTGTCCGTTTCTATTAATCGAAGCAAAATCTTTTGGATACAATATCACCTCATCCTGAGTCAAAATAGATAACACTTTTACTTTACCAGTAAAACAGGTTACCTTATAATTATTCTTACGTGTATAGATATTAAAACTCGTTCCGAGAATACTAGTAGATCCATAACGGGATACAATATCGAATCGATTTCCCTTACTAATATTAAAAAAAGCTTCGCCCTCGAATTCCACTCTACGTGAAAATCTCCACCAATAAGGGTGATAAGTTAAGCTCGAATTTGCATTCAATTCTACTCGACTATTATCAGGCAATAATACCGATAAATGCTCCCCTTTAGGACAATAAACTTCTTCAGTATAAAATCGCATAAAAGCAGCAGAGGCTATAAGTAAGATAAATACCGCTGCAGCCGAATAAACAAACCAAAGTCGCTTCGTTTTCTTCTCAGGTTCTCTAGGCTTATCATCTTTCCCCATTTCCTGAAACATTTCAGACCAAACTTCATCTTTCGATTTTGAATAAGGCAAATCAACTCCTGGCAAAGAATCTACTAGATCCTTTTCAGAATATTGGTCTATATTTTTAAAGTCAAACTTCATGAGCCTATCCTAGATACTGTTAATTAGAGATACTTTCATCTTTTAATGCCTCTTTCAAAAAGCGAAGTGCATTTTTCATTCTTTTTTCAACTGCTTTTACCGAGAGGGCTAATCGTTCTGCAATCTCTGAGTATTTATAATTCTCGGTCCTGTGCATTAAGAAAACCACGCGTTGTTTCTCAGATAATTTACTCAGTGCTGATTCATATTTACTTTTCAGCTCTTTGTATTGCATGATATCCTCGGGTGATTCCATTTCACTGTCTGGTTTCGAATTTGAAATATAGTTTTGAGCAATCAGATCTTTTCGATATCGACTGATAAATAAATCATTAGCAATTTTATACAGCAAAGCTTTAGTTGGAGGATCTTTAAAGCTGTCTCGTTTTTCCCAAACCTTCATAAAACTTTCTTGTGCAATATCAGTCGCCAATTCCGAATCTCCCGATCGGAAATACAGGTAATTCCTGATAGCATCGAAATAAGTGTCGAAAAGATATTTGAAGTACTCTTGGTTCAAAACAGTGTGCAAAATGGTTCCCTTAAATTTAGCTTTAATATTGAGATAATAAACCTGAATCAATCTATTATCTCAGATTTAGAATAGCAACTGGTAAAATTACACCAATTGCTATTCCATCTTTTACCCCAAACTTATTTTTTTCTACCGTGACGGTGTTTTCCTAAAGTAATTTCTTTTTCACCATCAGCTGTTGTTTTAATAGCCTTATTGTCGCAAGTACCATCACCAAAGTCAACTCTAGCAAATTCGTCTCCATTCTGAGAATAAACAACTACACCGCTTACAATAAATTTACAGGCTCCCAATCGTAATAAATAATCCTCTATTTCCTTCTTAAATTCATTACCCTCGGTATCAACAAAAACATCTTGTCCCGTAATATGAATCTTATCATCAGCTCGGTCGTAACTTGTATCTAAACCCTCAACCCACTCTTTAGTTTTGTTTCCTACACAAGAAACTTCAGTTTCATCTGCAAAAGTAAAATTCAAATCATGCTCGTGCTCAAATTTTCTTAAGATACCTTGTTCACCAGAGAATACAATTTTTTTGTAACCAGCAATTCCAATCGAATCAATCATAAATTTCTGATATGTAATTTCTCTCATTGCACCATCTGTTCTTGGTGGAGCAGACACAACAATTGTTACAATACCACTAAGTACTCTTCCATTTCTTAAAGTAACACCATCGCCATAATCAATGGTTATTGTCTTTGGGAATCCATCATTATCGCCATCAACAACTGTAACTTCTGGCCCCATATCATTTTTATAACAACGCCATTTTTTATACAGTTTAGCTATATTTTTTAATCGATAACCGTAATATCCTCCAGATTTAGTTGTACTCTCTTCCAAAGTAAACATATCACTCTCGTAATCAACTTCAGTCATTACATTAGCAATAGCAACCTCTGTATCAATCACTGCTGAAACATCAGTGATATTAAGATTGTTCTCATCAATTAAGTTCACATTATCGTCTGCATTATCGCATGATGTAAATGCAAAACTAATACCTAATAAAAAAATAAATAGTAACTTTTTCATGTTTATAGATTTTATGGATTAAACTAATTTTCTATTCAAAGAATGTTTCACCATTCTAACTTTTATATGTGTACCGCATAATTCATCTTTTACCCTACCTTTTATTTCTAAAAATTTAAAAACATTATTAAATTATCCTCCTTAATTTCCACTTCACCTTATCCATTTTCAAACGACTATCAGGTTTTTAAGCTCCTTTATCAACAAGATTTACCTGTTAAAGGAAATCGTCTTTTTTTTGGGTTACTTTTCTTCAATAAGAGGAATTAAGGAATGACATGAACTGTTTCTAACAGATTTAAAAAAGAAGGATAAGTGAAGGAAAGGAAATTAAAGAAAGCTCAGGTTTATTCAATTTGGGGCTTTAGTATTATTGCAATTGGAAGAATAGTTCAGATTTTCTTAAACAATCAAGTTTTAGTTTGCTCCATTTTAACGGTAGGATTAAGCATTTGCTTTTTTGCATTAATTAAAGCTATTAAAAATTTTAAGTCGTAGTAGTTGTTATTTTGCCAAGGCTGAAATAAAAATTCAGTCTTGGTGAAATATTTACCGAATCCAAAGTTAAGATATACCTCTTCCCTCTTTTCATATAAAATTCTATCTATCAAAATTGATAAACAGCTGACTTCCCAAGACAGGAATACCTCTTCCTGTAAGGAATCCTCTTTCAACAAAGCAATTATTCATCTAGTATTAAGGAGCTTAACTATCTTGCCTAATCCAAGGAATTCAATATCTTTGTTGATTGATTAAAGAGCTCCCTAAAATGAAGTTGAATCAGTTGTAAAACGATAGGAGTTACAAGCATTATCTAATTTGATTTTTGAAGATGAAGAACATTCGTAATTTTTGCATAATAGCCCACATCGATCACGGAAAAAGCACACTTGCCGATCGCTTATTACAAGAAACAGAAACTGTAGGTGAACGTCAAAGGCAAGCTCAAGTACTTGACGATATGGATTTGGAACGTGAACGTGGCATCACCATTAAGAGTCACGCTATTCAAATGGACTATACTGACGATAATGGCGAAAAGTATGCTCTAAATCTAATTGACACTCCAGGTCATGTTGACTTTTCATATGAGGTTTCTCGTTCGATTGCTGCTTGTGAAGGCGCTCTTCTTATTGTTGACTCTACACAGGGAATTCAAGCTCAAACCATATCCAATCTATATTTGGCCATTGAAAATGATTTGGAAATCATTCCTATCCTCAATAAAATTGACCTTCCAAACTCGAATCCTGAAGAAGTTAAAGATCAGATTGTAGATTTGATTGGTTGTGATAGAGATGAAATTCTTGCTGCATCGGGGAAAACTGGTGAAGGAGTACCAGATATTCTAAAAGCGATTATTGACAGAGTGCCATGCCCAGTGGGTGATCCTAAAGCACCGCTTCAAGCTTTAGTTTTTGACTCTGAGTATAACTCATTCCGTGGTATCATCACTTTCATTCGAATTATGAATGGTGAGGTTAAAAAAGGAGATCTTGTTAAATTCTTAAATACCGATAAAGAATATTACGCAGATGAAGTTGGGGTTTTACGTTTGGAACGAGAACCTCGCAAAATCCTAAACACAGGAGACGTTGGCTATATAATATCAGGTATTAAAACCTCTACTGAAGTAAAAGTTGGTGATACAATTACGCATAAAGAAGTCCCATGTACTGAAGGTATCGATGGTTTTGAAGAAGTAAAACCGATGGTATTTGCTGGAGTTTATCCTATCGACAGTGAAGATTATGAAGACTTACGTGCTTCGATGGAAAAACTGAAGCTAAACGATGCGTCTCTTACCTTTGAGCCAGAATCATCTTTAGCACTTGGTTTTGGTTTCCGTTGTGGATTCCTTGGTCTACTTCATATGGAGATTATTCAGGAGCGTTTAGATCGTGAATTTAACATGAATGTAATTACTACCGTTCCCAACGTATCGTACGTTGCTCACACTAAAAAAGGTGATGTTTTCGAAATGCATAATCCATCGGATATGCCTGATCCGAATTCGCTAGACTTTATAGAAGAGCCCTTTATTCGCGCACAAATTATTACGAAATCAGAATTTGTTGGACCATTAATGACTCTTTGTTTGAGCAAACGAGGCATGATGACTAACCAGCAGTACTTAACCAGCGAACGTGTTGAGTTAACTTACGAAATGCCATTGGGTGAGATTGTATTTGACTTCTACGATAAACTGAAAAGTATTTCGAAAGGTTATGCCTCTTTTGACTATTTCCTAATTGGTGTAAAACCTGCCAAATTGGTGAAACTAGATATTCTTTTAAATGGTGAAGGTGTTGATGCACTTTCTACATTGATCCATTTCGATAATGCTCAAACATTCGGAAGAAGAATGTGTGAGAAACTTAAAGAGCTAATTCCTCGACAGCAATTTGATATTGCTATCCAAGGTGCAATTGGTGCTAAAATCATCTCCAGAGAGACCGTAAAAGCCGTTCGTAAGGATGTTACCGCAAAATGTTATGGTGGCGATATTTCTCGTAAACGTAAACTACTTGAAAAACAAAAGAAAGGTAAGAAGAAGATGAAACAAATTGGTAATGTGGAAGTACCACAAAAAGCCTTCCTAGCTGTACTTAAGCTAGATTAATTCAAACTTATCTTATTTCAGATATATTTAAACCCTTCGATTTTTCGAAGGGTTTTTCTTTGCCTTCAAACCAACATTAGCTAAATATCAAAGTTTCCTCAACTCTTTTCAATCAAAGATTAACTCCTTTTTAATGAGACTATTTCTACTTTTGAAAGTGGGAGTTAATCAATCCTAAATAGAAAGAAATATTAGCTTTTACCATCGAAGGTGATAAAGAAAAAGTCTTAACTGCAGATTATAATTACTATATTTCAAAACCTATTGATAAGCATGATCTGTTTGAAAAAATTCACCTAAGTATTGAATAAGAACACGGGCAAAAAAAACTAAGATTATAAAAAGTAAAATCGATACAAATACCATTTTAAGGCTACTTCTATTTTTTTTTATTAGTTTTGGAGTCTTGCATCAATAATAGAGATACAGTATCCAACTTTATTGTTGCGTTAACAGGAGCAATAATTCTCCTATCACTACTCAACAACCAAAATCCCAAATTCAGAATTTATCTGCATTCCTGCAGACTATAGCTGAGCGCCGTTTAAAGTCATCAGGTTAAAGCTATTCCTAATTAGGAAATAGCTTTATTATAAAGATGAACATATTAAAATCTAATTTATACTTAAAAATACTATGGGCATAAAAGGTCGATTGACGCTATTCAACTTCCTGCAGTTTTTTATCTGGGGAGCTTGGCTAATAACCATTGCGAATTACTGGTTTGGTAATAAAGGTTGGTCACCACAAGAATTTGGTGCCGTTTTCTCAACAATGGGAATCTCATCTTTATTTATGCCAACCCTTACAGGGATTATAGCTGACAGATGGATAAATGCCGAAAAATTATATGGCATTCTTCACCTATTAGGAGGTGCAGCATTACTATATCTTCCTCAGGTTGATGATCCAACTTTATTCATTACTGTAATTTTACTGGCTATGATATGCTATATGCCAACTATTGCATTAATGAATTCTATTTCATACACTATTCTAAAAAATCAGAATTACGATGTAATTAAGGTCTTCCCTCCTATTCGAGTTTGGGGTACTATTGGTTTTATAGCTGCAATGTGGGTAACTAATTTAACAGGTTCTAAAGCCACAGAAAATCAATTTTATATTGGTGCTATTGCCTCATTCCTTTTAGCGGCATATTCATTCACCATGCCAGCGTGTAAGCCACAAAATAAAGGGCAAAAAAATTCTTCTCTTGTTGAAACCTTGGGCTTAAACGCATTTAAATTATTTAAGAATTATAAAATGGCCCTATTCTTTATCTTCTCAATGTTTTTGGGTGCTGCTTTGCAGTTAACTAACATGTATGGAGATAGATTCTTATCGGAATTCGAAAAAATCCCTCAGTATGCAGATTCTTTCGTTGTAGAATATTCTACAATCATCATGTCTATATCTCAGATATCTGAAACTTTATTCATTCTTGCTATTCCTTACTTCTTAAAAAAATTCGGAATTAAAAAAGTGATGATTATTAGTATGGTTGCTTGGGTATTAAGATTCGCCTTGTTTGCATATGGGGATCCATCAGGAGGACTCTGGATGATTATCCTATCATGTATTATTTATGGTATGGCTTTTGATTTCTTCAATATTTCAGGTTCATTATTTGTCGAAACCCAATGCGATTCAAATATTCGATCAAGCGCACAAGGTTTATTCATGATGATGACCAATGGATTCGGTGCAATTCTAGGATCTTGGGTAAGTGGAATCATTATTGGAAAATTCTTCACCAGTAACAAAGGCGATTTTATCTGGATGGATATCTGGAATACATTTGCAGTTTACTCATTAATAATAGCAATATTCTTTGCAATATTCTTTAAGCATAAGCACGATCCTAAAGCTCTTGATCAAATAAATCATTAATAATAAAATTAGTTACCGACTAACTAATTAAACCTGAAGAATAGAGCCTAACCTGCTCATATTCTTTCAGGTTTTTTTTGTGTGTCAGAGATAATTTATTGCCTTATCTCCTATTCAATTCATCTCGTATATGTGAGGCTTTTTCATAGTCTTCATTTCCAATTGCAGTATCAAGCATTTCCTGAAGTTGTGATTTAGAGTAACCCTCAAAAGGATTTGATTTTCGATATTCTGGTGATGATTTCACATCTTTAACAGGAGCGATTTTAGAATCATCCGATTCCCCTTCTATATTTAAGGTAATCCCTGCTTTTTCAATAATTTCTTCGCTTGTGAAAATTGGACATTTAAATCGAAGAGCAATAGCGACAGCATCCGAAGTTCTGGAATCAATTCGAACCCGATTATTACCATTTTCACAAATTAATTCCGAATAGAAAATACCTTCATGTAATCTGTAAATATTTACCTCAACTATATTTATTGAAAAGGCAACAGCAAAACTTTTAAATAAATCATGTGTTAAAGGACGAGGAGGTTCTAACTCTTCCAATTGAATAGCTATTGCTTGAGCTTCAACTCCACCTATAATTATTGGAATTCGCCTATTACCATCTTCCTCAGCAAGAACAAGTGCATAAGCTCCTGTTTGAGTTTGGCTATACGATAATCCAAGTATATTTAATTTGACTTTTTCCATGTGTAATCCCTAATTTCAATACATATTCAAACAATAAATCAATATATCCTGAAAATAAACAAAAGAATTCAACTAAACGAATCTTAGAAACCTCATTAAGGTCATAATTCAATCAACTATTAACAAATATATTAATTATTTTATTAGTTCGACATTAGCAATCAGCGTAACTTGTACCCTCTACTGAGCCCATTGGTAAATTAATACAAACTTGTTCGACATATATCTAAAAAGCTCAATCCCTACTAAATACGTGTAGCAATTTACTAAATTTAAACATAAACTCAACTGCCATTGTTTTTACCTTAAGATGGGATCACAAAATCAGATGAAACATCACAGTTCCATTTAAAGGCTGAATTAATGATAAACATCTGAATCATTTTATTTTAAGTCTAATTCAACTCTTAAAGTTTTTTTCTTTAAAACTTTGTATATCAATTATTGTTTTCTATTTTTGCAGTCCGAAAACATTTCCATTGAGGGTTCTAAAAGAGGTCGTTTTGAATGTATTAAAATACCCACCTTCAGGAATAAACCGAAAATTGTAGAATTAATGTACGCAATTGTAGAAATCGCTGGTCAGCAATTCAAAGTTGAGAAAGACCAAAAGATTTTTGTTCACAGACTTCAAACTGAAGAAGGTGGACAAGTAGAATTCGCTAAAGTTCTTTTGTTAGACACAGATGGTGAAGTAGTAGTTGGAGCTCCAACTATTGAAGGTGCTAAAGTTAGCGCTAAAGTAATCTCTCATTTGAGAGCTGATAAGATTAAAGTATTCAAGAAGAAAAGAAGAAAAGGATACAGAAAACTGAACGGTCACCGTCAGAATCTTACTCATATTCAGATTGAAGAAATCTTTGCTTAATCCTTAAAAATATCTAAAAATGGCACATAAAAAAGGAGCCGGTAGTTCACGAAACGGTAGAGAATCCGAAAGTAAGCGATTAGGCGTAAAAATTTATGGCGGACAACTTGCCAAAGCAGGTAGTATTATTGTACGTCAAAGAGGAACAACTCACAATCCAGGTGAGCACGTAGGTTGTGGTAAAGATCACACTTTATTTGCTTTAGTTCCAGGAACAGTGATATTCAAAAAGAAAAGAAACAACAGATCATACGTTTCTATTGAGCCTCTTGCTGAATAAATAATTTAGCATTAAAATATTTAAATCTCCTCTCTTTATTTCATGTAAAGACAGGAGATTTTTTTATTTTTACCACTCGTTAGTAAAAAGTCTCTAGGCACTCATTTCGAGTTCCATATGATTCAAGAATAATCATCTTCAATAGATATCACATGCTAAGTCTAAAATACTTACAGGAGAATAAAGAAGAAGCCATCAAGGCTTTGGGTATAAAGAATTTCGATGCTACTCAAATAATCGATCAGGTTATTGAGTTGGATGAGAAGAGAAAATCCACTCAAGCTAAACTGGATAGTACGCAAGCTGAAATGAATAGCCTTTCAAAAGAGATTGGTATGCTATTTAAATCAGGGAAAGTAGAAGAAGCAAATTCTGCAAAAGCTAAAACTGGTGAACTTAAAGAATCCATTTCGGAATTAAACACTGAAATGAATGCTTCAATTGCAGGCCTGAACGACTTACTTCTTAAAATTCCTAATATTCCTCACCCATCGGTACCAGCTGGTAAAGGTGAAGAGGAAAATGTAGTTGAAAGAACCGAAGGTGAAATGCCAAACTTATATGAAGGCGCTATTCCTCACTGGGAATTGGCTAAGAAATACAATATCATCGATTTTGAATTAGGTAATAAAATTACTGGTGCTGGTTTTCCTCTTTATCGTGGGAAAGGTGCTATTTTCCAAAGAGCCTTAATCAACTTTTTCCTTGATGAGAACCGCAAGGCTGGATACGAAGAAGTTATTCCTCCTTTATTGGTGAACGAGGCTTCTGGATACGGTACAGGTCAGCTTCCTGATAAGGATGGGCAAATGTATCATGCAACTGAAGATAATCTTTATTTGATTCCAACTGCTGAAGTTCCAGTTACAAATATATATCGCGATGTAATCCTGAAGGCTGAAGATTTCCCAATCAAGAACACAGCTTACTCAGCTTGTTTCCGTCGGGAAGCAGGCTCATACGGTAAAGATGTTCGTGGATTGAATCGTCTTCATCAATTTGATAAAGTTGAGATTGTACAACTACAACATCCTGATAAATCATACGAAGCCTTAGATGTAATGGTTGCTCATGTTGAAGGCTTAATTAAGAAATTGAAATTGCCATACCGTCTACTTCGTTTATGTGGTGGCGATACGAGCTTTACTGCTGCTTTAACTTTCGATTTCGAAGTTTACTCTGCAGCTCAAGACAAATGGCTTGAAGTAAGTTCTGTGTCAAACTTTGAATCGTATCAAGCAAATCGCTTAAAATTACGTTTTAAAGAAAAAAATGAGAAAAAGACTCAACTGGCTCATACATTAAATGGTAGCGCTTTGGCTTTACCAAGGATGGTAGCTGCTCTGTTGGAAAATAATCAGTGTGCTGAAGGTATCAGAGTTCCTGAAGTTCTAATCCCTTATACAGGATTCGATATGATCGACTAAGGAAGCATTACGGTATAACATGATTGTTTTGTATTTTACAACTCTTGATTTTCAGGCTGATGTGATTGTGTTGTAGTCATGTTATTTCTTAACAGTTCCTAAGCAGAATTCAAATCATTGAAATTTATATACTTTCAAAACCCGAGGGATTTCTCTCGGGTTTTTATATTTTTGATTAAGTAAGTTTTAAAGCAATT
>JADGEF010000178.1 GCA_016744515.1 Marinifilaceae bacterium
GGTTTGTGTTGCGCCTGCGGCAAGCACATTGGGTATAACACGTGTTACCAGCTTGCATTTATTGTTTTAAATCATAATTTGTGCTTCTTCCTCCTGAATTTTCTTGTTCTAGGATTCCTTTGTTGATCAAATCTTTTATATCTCTCAATGCTGTATCAGCTGAGCATTTTGCAATTTTTGCCCACTTTGAACTTTTTAGTTTACCTTCAAATCCATCAAGAAGTTTGTTTAGCATTAACCTTTGTCTGCTATTGAGTTCTGTTTGTTGATGTTTATCCCAGAAATCAGCTTTAAACATCACTTTTTGCAGAGTGTCTTCCGTCGACTCTAACGCTCTAAACATACAGTTCAAAAACCACTCTAGCCATTCAGTTATGTCACCTGTACGATGCTGAACATTTTGCAAAATAGCATAGTAAATTTTCTTCTCATTTAGAATTTGATTTGAGAGGCTATAGAATCTTTGATGACTATCTTCAGAACGTGCCAATAGCATGTCCGTCATTGCTCTTGCTATTCGTCCATTGCCGTCATCAAAAGGGTGGATTATAATAAACCAAAAGTGTGCAATTGCAGCTTTAAGAACAAGATCTAGCTTTATATCAGAATTAAACCAAACTAGAAATTCTTGCATTTCTTTTTCCACAACTTCATGTGATGGAGCTTGAAAGTGAACTTTTTCTTTTCCCATTGGACCAGACACAACTTGCATTTCACCAGTTCGGTAAGTTCCAATATCAATTCGGTGCATACCGCTCCAACCTGTAGGAAATAGTGCAGCGTGCCATCCAAATAAGCGTTCTTGATGTAGATTTTGTTTGTAATTTTGTGTCGCATCTAACATCATTTCTACAACTCCTTCAACATCTCTTTCAACGTGAACTATACCTGCATAATCGATACCAAGTCTTCGTGCTATTGAAGAACACACTTGCTCGTGATTAAGCATTTCTCCTTCTATCTCACTAGATTTTAATACATCCAATGTTAATGTTGATAGTAAAGTTTCTTCTTTTAACGAGAATCCAAGGCTTGTCATTTGTCCAAACACTTTCCCTTGTAAATGTCTAACTTTTCCCAACAGAAAGCTTATCTGTTCTTCATCCCAAGTGAAATTAGGCCACTGGTCGTATTCATAAATATAAACTGCCATAATCATCTTCTAAATTCAAGGCAAATATACAAATTATTCTCAGTAAATTCAATGAGAATAGCCACCGCTTTTGTCGCAATATCCGTGCTGGTTTTGCTTGGTGGGATGTGTAACAACCATATGGCTGTTATTTCAACTATATCTTTTGAAAAGGTATTATTATTCAGAACTAAGGACTTAATATACTGTGCAACCCTTAGTCGCTAAGTTTACTAGCTAATTCCGTCTCTAGCTCGTCTGTTTTGCTCCAATCTTCTTTATCCAATCCTTAAATATTTTTTTTACCCTCGGCACCGTATGTATAGCCAATAAATATATTTGAACCATTTTTATCAAGGAAAAAGCCAAAACCATTTCATTTTGCTTTATCCCACTAATTAGCGTCTATTATTGATGAAACTTTTCTTTGATTATGACGAATTTTATCTAAATCAAAACCAGGCTTTGTATTTAATTCATCTTCATTTTCGCTCTCACTGAACTTATAGTTGAGAGGTGATTTTCGTTTTGACAAGTACGTTTTAATGGTGTCTTTACTTGCCATTACTTATACAAAATGTGTGTGCTTTCGTGCATTCTACATACTTAATCTAAAACCTTACCACGGCGGAATATATAGTAAACAATAAATATAATCATCATTAAACCGAGACCAATTGAAATAGCAAAATCTGTTGGTCTTTCGGATAAAACTTTTACTAAGTTAAATGAGTTGCTTTCATAAACTGCTAAATCAGCATTATGAGAAATATTGCGACCAAATTCAATAACCTGAAACATAAATGCAATTACAGATATTACAGCAATGCTTAAAAGTAAAAGGTCTGTATATAAAGCCGACCTCTCCGACGTTTTTTGATGCAGAACCCCCATTCTTTGTTCACATAGCTCTATTTTATTTTTCACTTGGTTTAAAATTGAATTATTAAAATCCCAACCGTCCATAATTTCTTTAATATATGAAGCCACACTCCTTTTGTAATAAGCAAAATTATTTTGATATTCAATCAAAATTTCATGTGCATCGATTATTTCCCTTTCTAATTTTCTATTTATTTTCTTTAAGTTTAGTCTGTTTTTTAATTTCTTTACCCTATAGTTTAAAAACGCTGCAGACAAGGTCGTATCAAGGGAGTCATTCAAAATCTCAAAAGCACAATAATAGTATTGAGAAATTAACATTGCTTCCCACTCATCGCAAAATGGAACGGTGTAGTCTATGTTTTCGGTCTTTTCTTCAATTTTTGCGCGTTTATATGACGATTCTCTAAACAAATAATTTAACCAACGGTATGCGCATTCATTTGGATGTTCCAATACACTTTTAATCAACTCTGGTGCACCACTGTCTTTTAACCAATGTTTTATTATTTCTGGTGAACATTCTTTATCTTCTTGTTCAAATAGTAAAGATCTTGTTACCCAATTTACAACTATTTCATAATTTTCATTGGTGCTCTCTGGTACCAGAATTTTATTGGATTTTGCAATTTCATAGTTGAATAAACTGTAAACTATAAATTGAGATGAATTAGGAATGGTCAGTAGTTCTTTCAGAAAGTATTCTATTTTTGTTTTATAGATCAACTGAGCTAAATTTTCGCCAAGGCTTACCCCAAATTCCTGCAAATAGCTAAGGCTTGTTTCTATATTATTATTGTTGTTGAAAAAGTCATTCAACTTTACATCCAGTTCTAAAATGCCAACACAATTATTAAACAATCGTAAAACAACAGATTCAGGCACTAATTCTACATTTGAAAGAATACCATCATTCTGCAACTTATTTTTCGACCTATTAAAAACTTCTTTTATTTCAGCATCATTTTCTTGAAATATGAATTTGAGCAATTCTAACGGTCTTAACAATGAGTTGTGATCTACAGTTCTAAATCGGCTTCGGGTTTTTTTATTTTGATTAAGTACATGCGACCAGATAATCTTTTCAAATCCAAAATTATTGTTCTGAAAGTTACTTTTTGCTTCACTCCAAAACGTATTGTATTGCTCTGGATTGTAAATTACTTCTTCATCGTACAATTTTAAATGAGTACGAAATGGGACCATTAAATGCAATATCATAATTCTTTTATTATTGTATTAGTTCAATGTTTTTATTTTCAACCCACAACACTCTTCCTTTTAAAGGGCCATTGATTATCTTAACCTCACTACGGAGCATTGCATGCGCTTTTTTCTTTTTATCAATTTTAGAGTGAAAAATTTTATTCCAATTTAAAACAGCAACTTTTGATGAATGTGGCAGAATATAATCAACTTGCTCTTTTGTACTGCTTGTATAAGCATAAACTACCGAATGGTCAGGACTAATAATTTTTGCCTGTAGATGCTCCTGCTGAATATCATTTACTTTAGCTTCTAAACTTTTATAAAAATCCGTAACAGAACATTTTTTAATAGCACTATTTATACTTGCAATAAATTCATTCGAAACTTTAGAACTAAATTTAATCCTGAAAGATAGGTTTTTGACAAAAACGGAATCGTCCTTTATGTTTGGTTCTTTAGTTTTTCCGAGATAATGAAAATGACTTGCATCTGCTTTTACTTTATCAGTTGCAATTAATTGGAGACCAACATTTTTAGCTTCTAATAAAAAATCAATATCACCATTTATCAAGTTTCGAAATCCTTCTATCGTATTCGATACTTCTGTGTAAATAGAATCATTATCTAAACCAGGGAATTTTGTATAGCCTTTAATTAATCCAATTTTTTTATTTGCTGAAACAATTTGATCAACCGATTTAAAATTGTAATCTAACGTATTTATAGTATCGTAATAGAAAAAAACATAGTCTAGTTTAATAATAGGATCTGAGTATTTGTATTTCAATGTATCGCTACCCTTTAGATAGGGAAATGCAAAACTAGGACATCCAGCATCAAGGTGGGGATGTACAAAGCCCCAATCATAAAACTTAAATTCCGGTAAATAATCTATCTCAATTAATATTGAAGAAATCATTTGAGCAACAGGTCCATTATCTTCTAAGTTTTGCCCGACAAATGGCTCCCAGTCTCCTGTAGCTACGTGAATTGGCTTTAATGGCTTTACTTGCGTGCTTCTATTACAACCTGCAATTGTAAATATTGCTATTACTATGAAAATCAGATGATTTTTATGGATATTTCTCATTGTATACATTTGTATTTTCGTTCATTTTTGAGCGTGAAACCTAAAATTATATTAATGTACGTACACTTATATTTCTTTTATCTGGCTTAAAACAGATACTTACACATCTAATTTAAGAGTGGTAAGTATATAAATAGATTTTATGTGTCGTCACATAAAATCATCTCTTTTTTAAGAAAAGCAAATATAGTCTTAAAATGCTTTCTTTTATTTTACGATTATCTGCAATGGTCTGTATTTCTTTAGTCCTAATACTGTATTATTCAAAACTTAAAGGCTTAATATACTGTGAAACCCTTAATCGCTAAGTTTACTGGCTAATTCGCTGTCTACCTCTTCGGTTTTGCGACGGCGTTTTACCAATTCATTATTCCTATCTATCAGCTCGGCAATCGTTTTGGCGCTAGCCTCGTAGGTAGCAGGCTTTACCTTTGCCATGGTATTCATATAGCCCACCAAGTTAGCATTAATCTCAACGATACTCTCTTTTTTCAATTGACTTGCTGATGCTAAATCTTTCTTCTCGCTCTCTAGCTCTGCTTGTTTCAATGCCTCGTCTACAAAATCCTTTTGAGCCGTATTTAATGCTGTAATAATTTCTGATACGCCTTGCAATTTAGCTATGGCTGCCACAATATCGGTCTTTCTTAAGTCGCTGAGTAAGGATTCAATATCAGACGATTCTTCGGCATAATCGCCATGCCGTATACTTAAACCATACTGTTTTAATATGTTGTTTACTACCAAGGCTGCTTCTTTTATCTCGGCAATAGGAATATAAATATAGCCCTCTACCAACTTAAATAAGGCTTTAACTGCCGTGTTTCGCACTTTGTCTTTCTCTGCCAGCTGAGAATAGATTCTCAATCGTCTCAATGCCTTAGTAAATGCGGTGCCAATAGTGCTTATCTTTTCAATTATAGGCGTCAAGTAAGTGTCTGCACTCCAATTGTTCTCTGCTAATACTTTTAAAATAAGAGTTAACAAGGCACTCGTATCGCCACTGCGACTACTTGTTGAAATTTTCTTAATTAATGCCATAAATAGAGGTTTAAGAAGTTGGTATTTATTGGTTTTACAGAATATCGTTTTACACTTTACCTATATTGGTATTCCCAAATGTTATTTCTTGCCTTACCTATTTAGGTAAGAGGCAAAAAACTAACTTTTATAGGCTTACCTGTTTAGGCAAGGAGTGAAAAATCAATTATTCTTGCCTTACCTGTTTAAGTAAGAGGCAAAAATTGAATTATTCTTACTTTACCTATTTAGGCATGAAGCAAAAAACTAATTTTTCTAGCCTTACCTATTTAGGTAAGGAGTGAAAAAGTAATTATTCATACTTTACCTGTTTAGGTATAGAGTAAAAGCCAAATAAATATAACACTTTTTTTTGTTTAATGAACTTTAGAGGAGTAGGTATGAGCTACGAGATCGCTGGTTGTAACAGGGCAAA
>JADGEF010000179.1 GCA_016744515.1 Marinifilaceae bacterium
CCCCAACAGGACTCGAACCTGTATCTAGTGTTTAGGAAACACTTGTTCTATCCCTTGAACTATGGGGCCAATGCTTGACAAAAGTAACAAATCTGATTAATTAACAAAACAAAAAACTGAACGAGAAAACATATCCAATAAAAAAAAGACTTTATAGAAAAAGAACTTATTAAATTAAGCATCTATAAAACTTGTATTATATTAATCATATTTTGTAAGTTTGATGTACGAAGAAAAACGATTATGATTGGGATGATCCCCAATAGGGCTATTCCAAAACTAAACAACCCAATAATTCTAAAAACTATGAAGAAACTCATAATCATACTTTTTGTTCTTTCTGGTTTATCCAGTCAAGCTCAAAACACAAAAATTGCCGTGCTTAAACAGTTCCTTACTGATATCATTAAAATTGATGGCAAAGAGCTAGATCAGCAGCAACCAATTATCAGCATCAACGAAATTGCTAAGACGAAAGCTGAAAAAACAATAGAAATAAATAGTGAAAATATTGGCCAAGCTTTACTTGATGCCATGAACTACAAGCACTGCCTTATTAGTGTTGATGGACATACGCTTGTTAGAGTCGTTAGTTTTAAAGATAGTAGCCCGAGTGGAGCCTGGCGCACAGCGATGCCACTTTGCAAGGGTTACATCCAAAAGTCAGGTGTTCTGTATGAGAAAAAGGATTACCTAAAGAATTTAATTGGAAGACCCGATTCTCAGATTCGAACCATGTATTTATTCAATTAATTAAAAGAGCCTTGATTTCTAAATCAAGGCTCTTTTAATATCTGTTCGATAAAACAGTTATTTCGAATCGCTTCCTTTAATTAAAAAGCGATCGTAAAGGAACAATAAGATAACTGATAATAAACCAATAGAGAAAACTACGTACCAAATCTGAGAAGGATCATATTTATCCCACAGGTGATGCGTTAACTCCATAGAGGTCATGTTCATTTTCTGAGCTACAGTATCGAAATAAGCATTATTCGAGAGTCCATCAGGAATAGTCAAGTTAAGACTAGCAGCTTCATCTCTCACAAAAGAAACCTTATCAGAAACCTTTTGGTAAACATCACCTGAAATAATACCAGCCAATACGTTACCAATAAACACAGGAATAAATGAATAGCCCATATAAATGGCTTTCTTATCGGATGGTGCAATACGACCAATATATTCAGTTATTTTAGGTGAACCAGCCATCTCTCCAATAGCGAAGATAAACATAGCTCCAATTGTGAACATCACGTTCTGAGTCACTAAAGTTAGTGTCATACCAATGGCACAAACAAAGAAACCTACCATCATCGAACTAAGCGGTTTCATTTTCATGACAATAGACGAAACTACAATCTGAAAAACAATAATGAACAAGGCGTCAAGGTTGGTAATAAATTCAGCATCCATTTGCCCCGTAGGCGTTCCGTAGTTATTACTGAAAAAAGGCATATGCTTACTGAAAAACTCGAATACACTTGAAGTGTCAACCCATTGTGATATAAACACAGGCAATGTAAAGAAGAGTTGTAGATACATGGTCCAAAAGCCAGCTACAATCACCAAGAATGAGATGAACTTTGTGTCCTTAAAAATGCCCGTTGTATTATTAAAAACAGCCTTATTCGATTCTCCAATTGACATTTTATTTACAAAGTTCGCCCATCTGAAAGCTATCTGTTCACCATAAGGGAAGAACAAACGCACAATATATAAAGGACGTTCAATCAACCAAATCACAAGGAAAATTCCAAATAGCGACATAAAAATTATAGTGGAGACAATCAGAGTTTGAATCAATTGTAAGAAACTGTGACTAGCAGCGTCCTTCTTCTCCTCATCAGTTTTGGGCTCATCGAAGAAGAACAGTAAAATAAAATTCACCAATATCATAGCTGCTGATATATAGAAAATCAGCTGAGAACCTTTGAATAACAAAGTAACTAATGGTCCAAAGAAGGCTCCAATATTCACCATCATATAGAAGATACCAAAACCAATAGATGCATTTTCATCAGTAGTCGTTTTTGCAACTGTTGCCGACACAATAGGCTTAAACAATGCTGCACCCAAAGCCAAATACAAATAAGCTATAAAAACCCCTGTATAGGTATCTAACTGGGGCAATAGTATAAAAGCAGAGATGTAGATGATAAAGGACAAAAATAAGACGCGTTTATAGCCATACTTATCGGCAATAGACCCCGTAATAACAGGCAAGAAATAAAGTATTCCTGTACCAATACCCATAATCATACCTTTCTCCGACTGGGTAAACTCAAGCCCTCCAGCATCAGATGATCCAGTTAGATAATTGGCAAATAGCATGAAGAAACCATACCAAGCCCAACGCTCAAACAACTCAATTGTATTGGCTACCCAAAAAGTTTTTGGAAAGCTTTTTAAAACTCTAGCAACACCCATTTTAATATATTTTCAGATTATATTTTATCAAAAAAAGAGAGGGAATTTACACATAAGATCCCATCTAAAACATGACATTCTACATTTAAAACTTAATAACAACACCACTTCCATTGAATATCACTTTCTGATTCTTCCTTTTGTGGAAATAGAGTCCTGCAAAGTATCCTATCCCACCCCCAAGTATCACATCAGAGAACCAATGACGATTGCGATACACTCTAGCAATACTTACTCCGGCAGGAATCACATAAATCCACTTAGAGTATTCTTGCGCAAAAGGAGTGAACACAGACCATGCTACAAATGCATGACCAGATGGAAAGGATTTAGTATTATTTGATTTACCATTAAAAGCATCGAAATACATTGAGCCTCGATTCATATCAGGACGCGATCGTCCTGCAATAAATTTGGTGCTCTCAGTTAAAACAGCTCCACATATTAATGCTTTTGCCGAATTCATAGCGGTAGTAGCCAATCGTTCATCGTCTATAGCTATCGCAATTGCCCATGTTGCTAGTGTGGCTGGTGCCAGATATTTTTTCTCCCCAAACTCATTCGATATGTCAGTAATACCATCAAAAAAACCATTCTGATTATGAGTCATTCCATCTTTTGCCAATTCGTCAAGTAAAAAAGCAGAACCTAAAACTCCTCCGAATATTAAAAGGTTCTTTTTTGAGAACACCTCCTTTCCCAAGCCAGGGTTTAAACTTTCAGATTTCTTTTTTGCATTAAGCTTGCGTTGTTCACAATCAACAAACTGCGCCTGAGATTGACTTATAAACAAGATAAGGAGTAAACTAAAAAGACTCCAGTTCTTTTTTTTCGAGAGATACATGTGTGATTTTTTTTAGACTTAACAAAAGTAAACGAATTTTAATAATCCGCATATGTCAAACTATAAAAGCTGTTTTTCTAGGAATACTTTTAATATAAATACATACAAATTCCCCACCTACTATGTTTGTCACAACTAAAACAAAAAGATAGTATAAGCTAGCGCTAGTATCAAATTCAGCTCTTTTTAAATACTTTTAGTTTTCTTCTCTAAATTCAAATAACGAATATAACTCCTAACATTAACTCAAAAAAAAAAGCTCAAACAGAATTTTATTCTCTTTGAGCTTTTAAATTAAATTCCCCTTTTATTACACCAAATTAGCTTGTTCCAAATTCTTATTAATTACATATCTCCTTTTTAACTCAAAACTCTCTTTCTCTAGAGAAATATAACTTGATATTTTATCAAGATACTTAATCAATGTTTTTATCGATTTCTCATCATTAAAAATTTCGTTACATATCTGACAATTCTGATAATATTCTTTTGAAAATTCTAATTCAGGATTCAACTCTAACAACAAATTTCTAAGCTGATAAGGTCCTTTTATTGCCAACCAATTGTAGATTACATTTTTTGACGCACTATTTAAAATCATTTCTAAATTCTCATCATCAATTTTACTGTACCTAAACATTGCTGTACTTTTATCAAATAAGCCACAACACGGACTTAGCGTTCCATCTGCGTTAATATTAATTGAATCCAACAATGCTTCACAATTGGCTTCGTAATTTACTGGTAAATAAATTTTCCAATCATCGAGAACAACCTGATCTGCATACCTCCCTATAGGCACTGTTATTCCTGATGAAAATGTAATCCCTTCGCTTATTATTTCCTCATTACTTAACCCTTCAATATTCTTGATTTCCTTATTAATTAGATTCTCATATGTTGCTTTTCCTGATTGTGAACCTGGATATGTTTTATGAGCAAGGTGTATTAAAAGGCCAAATTTAAGAGACGCTTCTATCGCATTTTTCACATTACTTAATGGGATATGCTCCTGATGAAAATCATCTACCGATACATTTATCTCACTTAAGCCATTCTTTATCAAATCTAACAAGACAGATTCGGCTTTTTCAGGTGTTGATGCCCAAAATCCATTTGTTACTATCCGAGTTTTCAATCCTTTTAATTTGGCAAATGATATTGCTTCCTCAACGTGGTTTTTATATAGTAATGGTTCACCCCCAGTAAATACAACATTTCTAATATCAAAAAGCCGAAGTGACGATTTGATATTTTTTTTCATATTATCGCCACTAAGATACCCTTCGGCTTTCGGCGAACAGCCCAATGCACAAAATTTACACTCTATATTACATTTCTCTGTTACAGAGAATATTAATGTTTTCATTTATATCGTATATATATGAACTCAACTTACCTGATTCGTCTTTCTCTAAGGTGCTTACTTACAAACTTATTCAAATCTTTTTTTAATTCGGGTGATGATAAACGTCCAATATATATATCATCAAAATATATTACATCGTCTGGCAAATTAATTTCTAAACCAGATCCTTTTGTTTTTGTCCAAAAATAGGTATAAGTCCAAAGTACTGATGTGTTATAGGCAATCAGCTTTCTGTATTCCAAACCTCTCTTGTTATCAGTTAGCATTTCATTTATATTAATACGCCCACCTTTTTTAATTTTCTCTCTCAAGTCTCTTACAAACACTTTCATTTGCTCATCATCCACAAGATCTATCTTCACTCCTTTCGAAACTTCGATTTCTTTAGTACTCAATAAATTTCGTTTCTTAAAATACGCCGAAGGAGATTGAAAGAATTCTTCATCCTCTTTTTCCTCTTCTGCTATTTTCTTTATAAGATCCATTCTTTTACGCAATTCCTCTTTCACTCCTTGATTTAAAGGTTGCACCTCTTTTTTCAGTAATTGATTAATTAAAATTTTCATAACAATTCATCTTTAATAGTTAATTTAAAATCTGCTATCTGTAATAATACATTAATATTAGACTCTATATTTCTAACAATCATTATATAAAGCTAATCATTATTTACCACATACATAATACTCATATGAAATAAATACATAACTCAAGACAACAACTCATAATTAAAAAACAGCCATATCACATCACTACATTACGAATTACATATCAGTAAATTAGCAAAAATAAACACTTGACAATATCAAACCGAATAGCCTATAAAAATAAGGTTTAAGCTTAACTAAGAGTATCAGTTAAAAATCAAAAGACAAGGACTTCATAAAATCATCAAAAGGATATTTCATATAATGATTTCTTTATGTTTCGTTTAACAAAAACACATGCTTAATTAGAATCAATATGGATTCGAACCCAAGTTTTGAAACTGACCCCTCTCTTAGGCTAGAACCAATCCCGACCTGGGACTGATTAACAAGAAAAATACAAACACAA
>JADGEF010000038.1 GCA_016744515.1 Marinifilaceae bacterium
CAATTCGTTATTATTATCGATTAACTCGGCAATCGTTTTAGTGGTCGCCTCGTAAATTTCAGGCTTTACCATTGCCATGGTGTTCATATAGCCCATTAAGTTGCCATTAAACTCTGCGATCATTTCTTTCTTCAACTTGCTGGCCGAAGCTAAATCTTTCTTCACGCTTTCGCCTTCGGCCTGTTGCACGGCTAGTTTTTCGAAGTCTTTTTGAGCCACCGTTAAAGCTGCAATGGTTTCGGCCACGCCTTGCAGTTTCGCAATAGCTATTAAAATATCAGCTTGGCTAAGGTCGGTTAGTAAGGAATCGATATCTGATGATTCTTCGGCATAATCTTCGTTTATAATACCCAAGCCATACTGCACCAATATACTGTATACAAGCAAAGCTGCTTCTTTAATATCAGCAATGGGAATATGCGTATAACCCTCAACCAACTTAAAAAAAGATCTAACTTGAGTGTCGCGCAGCTCGTCTTTTTCGGCCATCTGAGAGTAGTCTTTCAGTCGTCTAATTGCCAAGCTTAGTCTGGCGCTGTTCGCTTTTGTGCTGATAAGTGCAGGGGTAAGATATAGGTCTGCACTCCAATCGCTCTTTGCAAAAGTTGTTAGCATGAGTGTAAATAATGCATTCGTTTCGCCATTGCGACTAATTGTTCTAATTTTCTTAATCAATGCCATTGGGTGTTTTTTTTTAAGAGTTAGTGTTAATTTATTTACTTTTCAAATTCTATTTTAAGTTTACAAATTTTGTTATTTCTAAAAGTCATTTTTTGCTTTGCCAGTTTGACATTTGTTAAAAAAGCAATTTTTCAGGCTTTGTCATTTTGACATTCACTAAAAAAGTAGTTTTTCAAGCTTTGTCATTTTGACATTTGTTAAAAAAGTAATTTTTCACGCTTTGTCATTTTGACATTCACTAAAAAAGTAGTTTTTCAGACTTTGTAGTTTTGGCATGCACGCAAAGTCGCCTAGTTGCGGTCATTATCCGTTAAAACAGAACTTATTTATCTTTATTTTTTGTAAAAATGTAAATAAAGATAGGATTTTTTTTTGTTCATCAAAATCATAATCAATAAAACTATGTTCCTGAATAACAAATAGGAGAGTGTATAAAATGAACTCAGTCTTAATTTATTTAAAGACATTAAACCAATCAGAAAACATTTGCATAAAAGTCAGAACTATCGGATGAAGAGGGTTTAACACCGCCCGCAATACAAATAAGGGCAAAAAAAATGGGGGGGTGAATACACGAATAAGCTTTAAAAATGAGCTAGCCTAGAATATTTAATTCGATTAAGCTAATTTATTAAGTTAATAGTGAAAAATACATTCATTCAAAATAAGAGAAATCTTTTGTCGATTAAAGCATTAGACTTAAATTTGAAGCTTAAATTAAAAATTTACAGATATGATCACTATAGAAACTTTGGTTTTTAACCAATGGCAAGAAAACACTTATTTACTACACGATGAAACTGGAGAAGCCGTACTTATCGACTGTGGTATTTTCTATCAGGAAGAAAAAAATAAGCTAAAAGATATCCTTGAAAAAAAAGGACTTAAAATTGTTCAACTCTTAAATACTCACCTGCATATCGATCACGTTTTTGGTAACCAGTTTATGAAAGATGAGTTCGGTTTATCGACGAAAGCACACAAAGCTGATGAATTTTTATTAGCTGAAGCACCTAACTATGGTGTTCGTTTAGGTCTCGAAAATGTAATTGAGCCGCCAGCAATTGGCGATGCGATTAATGAAGGAGATATTATTAATTTCGGTAATTCTGAACTTAAGGTTCTTCACATTCCTGGTCACTCACCTGGTCATGTTGTTTTCTACAACGAAGCCCAAAAATTCATTATTGCTGGTGATGTTTTATTCCGCGAGAGTATTGGTCGCACCGATTTACCTTACGGTAATTTCGACGAACTAATCACAGGAATCAAAACGAAACTATTTGTAATGGATAATGATGTTACCGTTCATCCAGGTCATGGTCCAATCACAACTATTGGTCACGAAAAAAAGAATAACGTATTCCTAAGAGCTTAATTGATTCATTCAACAAATCTCGAGACATACATATTAAAATAAATCCCTTCGTAACGAAGGGATTTTTCATAGACTATAACGGAGTAAAAGAATGAAAAAACACATCCTTTCAACAAGTTTTTTAGCCATAGTTGCCTGCCTGCTTTGGGCAACCCCATTTGCTGCCATAAAAATTGGTTTGAAATATACGACCCCACTAAATTTTGCTGGTATTCGATTCTTTATTTCAGGTCTCCTTATTCTTCCGTTTATTCCCAATTTTAGAAGTAAACTGCAAGCCTTAAGTACTAAATCGTGGAAATTGATTATTCAAATAGCTCTCTTACAAACCACCCTTTTATATGGTTTATTCTATACAGGCATTGACTATTTACCAGGAGCTTTAGGTGCTATGCTTATTGGGGCTCAACCCTTATTTGCCGCTATAATGGCTCATCTTATGATGAAGAATGACAAAATGACTTGGACGAAAATATCAGCCATCCTTTTAGGAATGCTAGGTGTTTGTATTATCAGTTTGGGTAGAGCCGATTTTGTTTTAACAACTACAATTCCTTTAGGTGTAGGTATTCTTATTCTCAACAATATTGTTGGTAGTACAGGTAATGTTATTGTCGCACGCGACGCTCAAGAAATTCCTCCTCGCATTCTCGCTTCATTTTCTATGATTTTGGGTGGAGCCATATTAGTGCTCGTTTCTATTCCACTTGAAAATCCTCAATGGACTATTCATCCAAGCGAATATTATTTTGCATTAGTTTGGCTAGCAATTGTTTCAGCTCTGGCAATTACTATTTGGTTTGGTCTATTAGGTCGCGAAGGCGTTAAGGTTTCGAACCTTAATACATGGAAATTCATCATTCCAATTTTTGGTGCATGCATCAGTTGGCTAATTCTTCCTAATGAATCTCCCGACCTCATCTCAATTCTGGGCATGTTAGTTATTGCCTTTAGCCTGCTGATGTTAAACTATTTCAATAGAAAAAAAGCCAAGCTCTAAATCCGAATTATTACAAATCAAATCTATATTTAAGATTTACGAATAAGCTTTTTGATTTTATTTAACATCTAAAGAGTTCTTAAAATCCGATAATTACTATCTTTAAATTGGCAAAAGCTCAGATAAAGAATTAAAACTGAATTATGGGACAATTAGTAAGTATATACATAGAAGATCTGGATGAAAAAAGATCTTATCCTGTAGGCACTAGCCTTCAGATTATTTTAAACGAGATATCTCCCCTTTTAAACACAAAAGTGTTAGGGGCTATGGTAAATAATAAATTAAAGGAACTCACTTATGAGATTTACAAGCCGAAAAAAATCAAGTTTATAGATTATAAGCATCCTGCTGGAAAACGAATGTATATGCGTTCGTTAACTTTTATTCTATACAAAGCTGTTCAAGAAGTATATCCTAATGTTGGTTTTAGAGTAGAACACTCCATTTCGAATGGTTTGTATTGTAGAATTAAGGATAAGAATACAATTTTAACTCAAGAAGGTGTCGATAAAATTAAGCAAAAAATGCTTGAGCTTGTTAAAGCTAATATTCCTTTTGAAAGAAACGAAATAGAGACCGAAACAGCAATTGAGCTATTTGAATCTCAGGGCTTAAATGAAAAGACTAAACTTCTAAGAACAAGAGGTAACCTTTACACCTCTGTTTATAAACTCGATAATACCGTTGATTATTTCTACGGATTCCTACTTCCATGTACTGGACTTGTAGATCTATTCGATCTAAAGCATTATTACAACGGTATGCTACTCTTAGCTCCAGACAAGAAAGATCCTTCAGTTGTTGAGCCAATTTTAGAGCAAGAAAAAATGCTGAAAATCTTTAGCGAATACAAGCGTTGGGGTAAGATTTTAGGTATCTCGAACATTGGAGACTTAAACCGAAGTGTTGAAGAAAATAACATATCTGAACTAATTAAGATTTACGAAGCCATGCACGAGAAAAAGATTTCTCAAATTGCTGACCGTATTCGAAAAAAATATAAGAAGATTAAAATTATCCTAATCGCTGGTCCATCCTCATCAGGTAAAACAACTTTCGGGAAAAGATTGGCAATTCAGTTAAAGGTTTCAGGTATTAAACCTTTAAACCTATCGCTTGATAATTACTTTGTAGATAGAAAACTAACTCCTCTTGATGAAAATGGAGAATACGATTTCGAATCAATAGAAGCACTTGATGTGAAGCTATTCAATGAGAATCTACTCGATTTACTAGAAGGTAAGGAAATAGATCTTCCTAAATTTTCCTTTGAAACAGGGCAGCGTTATTACGATGGTGAGAAATTAAAAATTAATGGTAAAAATGTTCTTGTTATAGAAGGTATTCATGCTTTAAATCCAAAGCTAACGTCTCTAATTTCTGATGAAGTCAAGTTTAAAATCTATATCTCAGCACTAACTTCAATCTCCATTGATGGACACAATAGAGTTCATTCTACAGACAACCGTCTGATTCGAAGAATTGTTCGTGATCACCGTTACAGAAACTACTCTGCTCTCGATACGATTAAACGTTGGCAGTCTGTCAGAAGAGGTGAAGAAAAGAACATCTTCCCCTTTCAGGAGAATGCTGATGTCATGTTCAACTCTGCATTACCATATGAACTTGGCGTTCTTAAAAGCCATGCTGAACCTATTCTTAAGGAAATTCAACCTAATCAAGCTGAATTCTCAGAGGCAAATCGTCTATTAAAATTCTTTTCTTACTTTTTACCTATTCCAGACGGTGAGATTCCTCCAACTTCATTAATGAGAGAATTTTTAGGCGGAAGTACTTTCGATTATTAAAACTATCTAAATATTTTATTGCGACTATAGACTGATGTTTATAGTCGCTTTTTCATTTCCGAATATTCATCATTATTTGAATTCTCAACGACTAAGATTGTCTGTTCTTATCCAATAGTTTTTCAAAATAAAAACTAAATTAAGACTCTAAAAAATGAAACCATCACAAAAAGAGGCCATTCAAAATTCAAGACCAAAAAATCTCTTTTTATTTAGCATCAATAAATCATCCTAAACATACTAAGTCCCATTCTAAATTAGGATTGTTAATAAGTTTTAAGATCGTTGATAAGTAGGGGGATTGGAATTGTTGATAAGTCATAAAACACGAAATTCTATTCTAGGTTATCAACAGCTGCAGGTCAGAGAAATAGGGGTGTTCGAAAGTTATTAACATTTTACCAACATTGTTGATATCGTGTTAATATACAGTCTGTAAGTCGATTTTTTTAACGACTTATTTTTTATAATTTATTGGGGATAAAAATTCCCACTTCCTGGCGAAAGCGGGGCTGCAAATATAGATTAATTAGCTTCAAAAAATACCCTAATCGAGCACGTTTTTTCAATAAAATTAAGCCTTTCAGCTTAACTACCTCTTCATCAAACGATCAATCTCTCGTTTATGATCTTTTTGTTTTAAGCTTTCCCTCTTATCGTAGTTCTTTTTACCTCTACACAAAGCAATCTTCAACTTTGCAAAGCCTTTTTGATTGATAAAAAGACTAAGCGGAACAATAGAAAGACCTGATTCCTTCGTTTTTCTATCTAGCTTATCAAGCTCTTTCCTATTTAGTAAAAGTTTACGTTCACGCTTCTCTTCGTGGTTATAATAACTACCAAAACGATATTCAGCAATGTGCATCCCTTTTACAAACAATTCTCCATTCGAAAAATAACAGAACGAATCAACCAAACTAGCTTTTCCAGCACGAATCGATTTAATCTCTGTGCCAAACAATTGAATTCCTGCAATAAATTCATCAATGAACTCATATTCAAAACTGGCACGCTTATTTCTTATATTGATATTTTGCATTTTAGGCTAATTCTATATTTTATTCGTCTCACATTCCTTCGAGACTAAAAGTACACCTAACTCTTTTAAGAGCTAGTATCAATTTGCGACAAAGTTAGTATTTATCTCAAAAATATTCGCAGACCAAGACCTAAACCATCCAGATACATAATTAGTCACATCAAAATTAGAGAATGATTCCAATTATTCAGAAAACTTAAAGTAATTTTGTAGCAATTCAACAAGAAAGAAACCTTATGCAATACAATTTATTAGTCGTACTAGGCGCAACAGCTACAGGAAAAACAAGTCTAGCTGTCAATCTTGCCAAAACTTTTGATGCCGAAATCATCAGTGCCGATTCAAGACAAATTTACCGTGGGATGGATTTAGGTACTGGTAAAGACATTGAAGAATATACGATTGATGGACAAAAGATCCCTCATCATTTAATAGATATTGCTGATGCTGGATATAAATATAACGTGTACGAATTCCAACGTGATTTTGTTGAATCATTCGAAGATATCCAGAAAAGAAACAAACTCCCTCTTGTTTGTGGTGGAACAGGCATGTACCTCGAGGCTTGCTTAAAAGGCTACAAACTTATCGCTGTTCCAAAGGATCAAGATTTTCGCGACAGCTTATTAGATAAAAGTTTAGAAGAACTTGGAGATATACTAAGAGAATTTAAAAACGTTCACAACAATTCTGATCTTGAAACTAAGAAACGTGCTATACGTGCAATTGAAATAGAACGCTATATAAGTTCTCATCCTGAAATTGAGATGAAACATCCAGAACTTAAGCCTTTACTTATTGGTATTAAATTCGATAGAGAAGATAGAAGAAGTCGAATTTCACAGCGGTTAAAAGAACGCCTTGAATCAGGTATGGTCGAGGAAGTTGAAGGCTTACTTAAATCTGGTGTAAGCCCAGAAGATCTTATTTATTACGGATTGGAATATAAATTCCTGACCAAATACGTTATTGGAGAATTGACTTACGACGAAATGTTCACTCAATTAGAAATAGCAATTCATCAGTTTGCAAAACGACAAATGACTTGGTTCAGAAAAATGGAACGTAGCGGATTCGAAATTCACTGGCTAGATGGCTTTATGCCTCTGGATGAAAAAATCAAAAAAGTTCAGGAGCTTTGGAATGCCTAATATTTCAAAATCATGATCAACATTTAGAGGTAATTCTCAATTTCAGAAAACTTAATTAAATTAACGCCTAAAGCATTCCATTTCTCAAAAGGAAGAGGAATATTTGGTAGTTCTTTTATGGCATCTTCGATAACAAAAACTTGAACATTCTGATTAGCTAAACCACAAACAGCACAATCAACACAAACATTAGTCGTTACACCGTATACAAAAACCTTCTTGGGAGCTAAGGTTTTTACAAGTCTGAGAGTATTAGGGTTACCTTCGAATACATCAAAAACATCTTTTAAAACAATTAGGTTTCTTGATGATGATAAATCTGAAATCTGTATATCGGAATACAATCTATCCCATTTAATAACAGCCGCTTCATCTGGCAAAGTTTCAACCACATAAGCCGCACCGCTTGTATTAGCCATACAGTGAGGTGGAAAAGTCGATATAAAATCAGGGGTATCCGACAATTCTTTTGCATCAAAGAAATGATGATCAGCCGTATTAACAACTTGAATATTGGCTTCTTTTGCAAATGAAGTTATACGCTCCAAAAAAGGCAATATTTCTTCTGAATTAGGTACATATAACTTACCCTCTTTATTCATAAAATCGAATTGAGTATCCACATTCCAAAATAGAAGCTCTTTCTTAAGCATATCAGTTGATTAATTAGTTTCAAACGAAACTAATAAAAATCGAGTAAAACAGACAATTCAAACACCATTATCAATCTTATTCAGACAATTGTTTCATATACTGCTCATTGTTTTTTATTTTCATCCATCAATTTGAAATTTTCTATATGGCTACTCCAATATTAATGTCCCAAAGTAAAAATATTTACCATTATGTTTTCTGGTTCGTCTCAGTCTTTTTTTTACTATTCGCCTTATTCTTGGCAAGTGAATTCAAGAACGTCCTCACATTCCAAACCATTTCCTTAGCAATAGCTATTAATCTTTGTTTTGCAGCTGCTGTCTATATCAATTTAAGGTTCTTGTTACCTGTGTTTTTTAAAAAGAAATCTTTTTTCTTATTCTTTACACTTCTCTTTATCACGGTAGGACTATCAGCACTTTTAATTCAATTTTTACTCATATACCCTCTAAATAGTTTTGTATTAAAAGATGATGGCTTTAAAACATTCGTTTTTTCAGACTGGTTCGACTTCTTTTTCTTTTCTTTTATTTACGTCGGAGTTACAAGTATATTTTCCTTAACAAGAGAGTGGTTTATACTCCAAAGAATATCAGGCCAATTAAAAGACATTGAAAAAGAAAAGCTTGAAGCTGAGCTTAAGGTTTTAAAAACTCAAATCAAACCACACTTCTTATTCAACTCTTTAAATAATATTTATGCACTCGCTCTTGATAAATCTGATAACACGGCTGATGTCGTTCTTCAATTATCAGATTTAATGCGGTACATACTCTACGATTGCAATGAAAAACTAGTCGACATTAACAAAGAACTTGACTTTTCGAGGAATTATATCAGCCTTCACAAAATTAGACTGGACGAAAACACGCCTGTCAATTTTATTGTAAATGGTCATTTTGATGGACATAAAATTGCACCTCTCCTTTTTGAGCCATTTATTGAAAATGCATTTAAACATGGTATTTACGGAAAAGATTCAGATAGCTTTATTAATATCACATTCAATTTTGATGAAAATGATCAGATGGAACTTATAATTAAAAATAGCTACGATCCTAATTGGAATAACTCTAAAAAAGGTAGTGGCGGTATAGGTATACAAAATGTAATCAGACGTCTTGAACTCATTTATCCTCAGAAGTATAAAATAGATATTGACAAGGGAGAAAAAATTTTCAAAACCACTCTAACAATAGAACTTTCTTAATTGTTTAAAAAAATGACTAATTTGGTTGGCTGATGCCAACTAACTTAAGACTAACCACCAAGTTTTTAGCAAAAAATAAAAATATGAAATTAAGATGCTTAATAATTGATGATGAACCTTTAGCACAACGTGTATTAGAGAAGTACATTGTTGAACTTTCGGGTTTAGAATTAGTAAGTAAGTGTGGGGATGCTCTCGAAGCCATGGAAGTTCTAAAAAAGGAAGAAATTGATCTAATCTTTTTAGATATTAACATGCCTCGATTAGATGGAATCAACTTTCTTAAAACTTACAAGAATCCTCCTTTAACCATTATTACAAGTGCTTACACAGAATATGCTGTAGAAAGTTACGAGTTAAATGTTCTCGACTACTTAAAAAAACCTTTTGCTTTTCAACGTTTTCTACAAGCCATACAAAAAGCTGAAGAGAGATTGAAACTTAAAGAACAGCAAAAAGAGGTTAAAGATGATATGGAATACATTTTTGTAAAGGCTAACAAAAAAACAATCAACATTAGCTTAGACAGTATTCAGTACATTGAAGCTTTAGGTGATTACGTGAAGATTTATACAGACACAGAACATATTGTAACTTATCAATCCTTAAAGGGTATCGAGAAATTATTACCAACTCAGAAATTTTACCGAGTGCACAAATCTTACATTGTTGCTCTAGCCAAAATCAAATCGATAGAAGGTAATATGGTTCATATGAACAATAACACTTTGCCTATAGGTAATAACTACAAGCAAGGATTTCTTCAAAAAATCCATATGAATTAGTTCTGAATAAGTATCTTAAATCCAATATGAAATTTAGGCTTTCCAAAGGCTGAAAATGCTTTAAAAAGTGTGAAAAAATATAATTAAATTAAAGTTCCTAGTTTACAGCCTTTTTGCTAAATTTATACTGAAAACTTGAAAATATATTGATCTACAAAATTATAACTAAATGAAACGACTAAAAGTAACTCCTTATAGCCTAATAATCTTAGGATTAATATTAGCAATTAACATCACAGGTTGTAAACCTGTAAATAAAAAAGCGAACAAAGAAACTCAAACTGAAAAGCCATTACTAAAAAAAGCAATTGCTAAAGAGGTTAAAGATGTGGTTTATCCACTACCAACAACTTTCGAATTAACTTCAATGTTGAATAGAATTGGTGCTGATTATATTTTGGGCATATCAAATTCTACTGAAAATGCTGACAAGTATTTTACAGAAAAAGCTAGAGCTTTAAACCTTGGTATTTACGGTGCAGACTTAAGTTACGCAAGTACATATCACAGAAAGCAAGAAACGATGTTATTTCTAAAAACTTCTAAAAAAATTATTGACAATCTTGAAATAACTTCAGCTTTTAACGAAACTTTAGTAAGTGACGTAGAAAAGAATCTAGATAAGAAAGAAGAGTTAATTAAGATTATCACAAACTCATTTTATGAGACTTATGCTTTCTTAAACCAAAATGGCAAGGCGAACCTTTCACTTTTTGTTGTAAGTGGTAGTTTTATAGAAGGTTTATATATTGCAACTCACATTTCTGAAAATACTTTCTCAAATGCTGAAATTGTAAAAGTAATTTTCGATCAGAAAGATTCTTTAGAGCGTTTATTAGAAGTTCTTCAACCAGAAGCTCAAGATCCTAATATTGCTTCTTTAATTACTGATTTCAATGATTTAAAAGCTAGCTACGACAAAGTTGACGGAAGTATGACTAAACCTCAGCTAGAAGAGATTACTACAAGTGTTGTAAAACTAAGAGAAGCTATTGTAAAGTAATCTTCAGCTTAGTTTGATACTATCAAAAAATATTAAAACTGTAATTCACCTGAATTGCAGTTTTTTTATGTCTTGTTTTCTCTAGGGCAAACGCACGAGTTTAAAAGTTCATTAATTACGTGTCTAATGATTTTAAAATCAGCACTAAAGATTATCTCCAACCGAATCATTCATTATCTTTAATATTTACTATGGGTATTAATTTGAACTTGTTTTATGAAAACATTACAGGAAGCATTCGAAAATTTAGGCGATTATCGTAGAAAAAAAGTGTCGTTTATCCTTTCATTGAAATTTTGATGATGAGTTTATGTGCAATTATTTGTGGGGCAGAATCATGGGGAGATATTGAAGAGTATAGCAAAATCAAGAAAAACTGGTTACAAAACTTTCTCAAGTTAGAAAATGGTATTCCTACACATGATACCTTTAATCGTTTTTTCTCAAATATTGCACCTGAGCAATTGGAAAAATGTTTTGTTGATTGGATTAGCAGTATAGCCTCAATAAAAGTAGGAGAAGTTATTAGTTTAGATGGAAAAATATTAAATCCATTATTTTGAAATATAATCGGTTTTATTGCAACCTATTTATATGAATGCTTGTCTACTCAAGTAGAAAATGAAGGAAAAAGAGCTGATACACCAAATCTGTAATGGCAAACCTCAAGCCTTTAGGTTTTTGGTGAAGCAATATGAGCGTCTCGTATTTCACGTAGCTGCTCGTTTATTGAATCGTCAGGAAGATTTGGAAGATGTGTGTCAGGAGGTTTTTATAAAGGTGCATCAAAAATTACCTGAGTTTCGAGGAGAATCAAAACTTTCAACCTGGATTGCAACAATTGCCTATAGAGTAGCTGTCAATCATCTAAAAAAGAAGAAAGATGGGACTGAAATAGACGATTCAGAAAGAGAGTTTTTACACGCTGATGTGATTACAGATGATACGCCTCAAAAAATTATTGAGAAACAAGAACTAAAAGTTTTTGTGAGAAAAATGGTTGATCAACTTCCGACTCAATACAAAACAGTGCTCAGTTTGTATCATTTAGAAGAAATGGGTTATAAAGAGATTGTTGAAATTACAGGCTTACCTGAAGGGACTGTAAAGAACTATATTTTTAGAGCTCGGAAATTATTAAAAGAAATGATTGGGAACAGCGAATTAGTAAGCTATAAATCGAACTGATATGCATAAAAATCAAGATAAATACTCAAATGATGAATTCAATTTGGAAGAGTTGAATTTTATCGACCAGATGCTGAAAGAAAGTTTGGAAGAGGATTTTAATGTTTCTATTCCAAATGAATTTGCTGATCAAGTAACTGAGTTAGTTGAAAAGCGTAAAGCCATTAAAGAAGCTTTACTAAAACACCTAATAATGAGCTTAGGTTTATTCGTCATTCTAGCATCTACCGTGATTTTCCTTTATTACTTTAAAAGTGAACACGCAAATGTCATCTTTGAATTTACCTTAAATTTTAAATACCCAATAGCATTTGTTCTATTTACAATCCTTTCAATACAACTTACCGACTCAGTACTCTTAAGTAGAACAAAAGAGCAACTCGGAAAATAACATTTATAATCACCTATAAAAATCAAGAGTCTGCATCTATCTGGTACAGACTCTTTTTCTTGAATTATTTATCTTCAATTGTTGTTGGCTTAGAAGGTTTTACTTCTTCCTCAAAAGGTGCATCAGTTCCTTTTACAACATAATGCTTGTAATCGTTCGGATTTAAAAATATTCCCGTTCTTGTTACATTTATTAAATCAGCATAATTGTAGGTCAAAACAACCATTTCATTATTTTCCAAATCGATAAGTGTTTGCAATAAATTCGATTCGGTGCCTGATTGAGAAATAAAAAAGGCATTCTTAGGCATATTAACGTTTGACGGAGCTTCTACAATGGTTTGAGTAATTGAACAGCTACACATCGCCAGCCCAATAAGACCTACAATAAAATATTTCTTCATACCGAGTATTATTAATTTAAATTCTATTATTCAACCTTATAAGTTGGTATTCTACCTGGAGTCCAAGCTGCACCTTATTTTTCCAATTCAGCCTCGACCCACTTTAAATAATTGGTTGTTTTTTCCAATGGTCAATTTAACCTTAATCAAATAAAAATCCTAATCATACAGCTCATAAATAATAACTTACATTAAATCAAACTGCCATTACCAAAAAGAAGAAAGATGACTAACACCTTTCTCCTTATATAAATTTACAATTTATGCTTATGGTTTTCTTAAATAAACCCTATCATCTTCTGCCACCTCATGCTTTTTAGAAAAGCCATTGAATTTCCTTATTCTTTTCAGTTTCACACAATACTTTTGGGCAATATCATAAAGGGTTTCACCCGATTTAACCCTGTGAAAATTGTAACCACGTGCTGCTTTACCTCGCTTCTTGTTAAAATATAAAATCTGATCAATACCTAATACGTAATTCTTTGGCAATTCGTTATACTTAAGAAGTTTTGAACGACTCACACCCATCTTTTTTTCCAGATTGTAGAAAGTATCTCCTTTTATAACTTTTACGAAATGAACGCCATTTGCAACCTCTAATCTCAAATCTAAATCTCCGATACTCTTCTCAAACTTAGAACTCCTTGAATGAGCAAATCTCTTTCTTTTTGAACCTGTATCCAACAGAAACAGTTCTTCTTCCTCAATAATATCAATTAGCATATGAGCATACTTAGGGTGCGTTGCATAGCCAGCTTTTTTCAAACCCTTAGCCCAACCTTTATAATCTGTAGGTTTCAGATCAAAAAGAAAGGCGTACCTATTTCTTGTAGTTAAGAATTTGGAATGATCCTTATAAGACTGATAAGGATCTTTATATTTTCTAAAACATTCATTTTTCTTATCATCATCAATTTTAATAGATGATCCAGTCCAGTCATGACACTTAATCCCAAAATGATTATTTGCCTTAGTTGCTAAAGTAGATTTTCCATTACCCGACTCAAGTAGGCCTTGAGCTAAAATTATACTGGCAGGTATTCCAGTACGGTTCATTTCGGTAATAGCCATTTTTTTATATTTGGCTATATATGCCTTTCTAGGGCTCTTCTCAGCAAAAGCATATGTTGTGAATAGACAACAAACAATAAAAATCAATAAATATTTTTGTAGTTTCATAGACTATCTTTATAATAGAACGATCAAAATTTGATAATTTATACTGTACTAGGATCGATTAAATAGTATGACATCTCTCAATTACTTTTAAAACAGATCAGAATTAAGCTTTATAAGATATTGATAATAATTCTTTATATTTGTCATCACTCCAAATAATCAACCATAAAAATAGGAATTCAAAATATATTCCTACTATTCTCCGTTAATTTGTTCTAAATATTTATTTATCAGGAAATTTGTATGGTAATGAAGAAAACCCAACATATAACAACTGTTCTAGAATATACTTCAATCGAAGAATTTGATTCTATCAATCAAAAATTAATTTCTAAAGCTAAAGAAGCAACACAATCATCATATTCTCCCTATTCAAAATTTAAAGTTGGTGCTGCAATTTTACTAGAAAACGGTGAAATAATTCAAGGAAGTAATCAGGAAAATTCAGCTTACCCTTCTGGCTTATGTGCCGAAAGAGTTGCTATGTTTTATGCCAATTCCAAATACCCAGATGTACCTGTTAAAAGCATTGCTATTGCTTGTTTTAACAATGGACAGTTTCTAGATAGACCAATTCCTCCTTGTGGTAGTTGTCGTCAGGTGTTGTTGGAAACTGAGGAGCGTCACAACACACCAATGAGAGTTTTCCTTTATGGGCAGAAACAAATATTCGAAATTGAGAACATCAAACAATTACTTCCTCTCTATTTCGAAAAAGATATGCTTGACGAGTAATTATCTACCGTCAAAAAAAAATGGATAAATCCTCAAACTTGTGTTGATGATTTAGCCATTTTAGTATGTTTTTATTATGCTACACAGATCATCCAATAGAATACAAACATCTGAACATCAAAACTCACCATGCACCAAAACTTTAATCAAGCTCATTTATTTGGATTACTGATGTTTATTAATGGTTCTAAACTTTCAAACGGCTCATTAGCACCCATGATAATTTAACTTTTATTAGACATCCGTATACTTGTCAAGTATGTCATCAATTTCGTTCTTGAGTTTTGGAATATGATTTATGACAATACCCCAAATCATATCATCAGAAACACTGTCGTAACCGTGAATTATTCGATTTCGTGTATTCACAATTTGCCTTGCATTAGTAATTTCAATCTCGGTTTCCTCTAGTTTAATAATTCGATTAATTGCCTCTCCAATGATTTCAATATTTCGTTCTATTGCTCTTTTGGTACGAATGTCAGATAAGTAGTTTTGATATTTTCTCTCACCTTCCTCAAAGAAACTGTCAATTTCTTCAATTACTGTTTTAACGTCAAATAAACAAATATTCTATTGTCCATAAATTAATTGTTTTGTAGAATCGATTTCACGTTTCAAGAATGGATTTTTAATTGTTTGCCCTTCATGTAGATCAACTTTTCTTTTAAGGTGTTTTTCAAGTCTTGATTTAAAGTCATAGTAATTATCAACATATTCGGCATGTTCCATCGACTTGAATTCAACTACAATGTCAACGTCGCTAGATTCATTAAACTTGTCTGTTAACACTGAACCAAACAGATACAGCTTCGCAACCTTGTACTTAGTACAGAGTCTTTTGATATATGATATATTTTTATCTAATAGCTTCATAAAACAAATGTAATAATTCTATCCTTGCTTACCAATATTTTGAATTTCATGGTGCTTAACATTAATATGTCAGCAAAAAGAAATGGCTAAATCCTCAAACTTGTGTTGATGATTTAGCCATTTTTATTTTATCAATAAGCTTTCCCTTAGTATCTACCTATTACAAGCTTATATAACTCTTTCCAAAGGTTATCATTCTTAGGTATTGGAGCTTTAATGGTAACCATCTCTTGTTTTACTGGATGCATAAAACTAATCTCACGAGCATGAAGATCGATTCCTCCTCCTTTATTTGAACGAGGGTAACCATACTTCAAATCGCCACGAACAGCACAGCCAATTCTTGCCAATTGTGCACGAATTTGGTGATGTCGTCCAGTGTGAAGTTTCACTTCCAGTAAGAAATACTTTTGTGATCGAGTCATAAGCTTGTACTCTAAAACAGCTTCTTTAGCATTCTTTTTCTTCTTATCGAATACATTACTCTTATTTCGCTCTTCGTTTTTCAACAAGTAATGAGTCAAGACCTCTTCTTCAAGTCTTGGACACTTACTTACAATAGCCCAATAGATCTTGCTAATTTGTTCATCTTTCTGCTGAAACATCAAATTAAGGCGAGTTAGTGCCTTACTAGTTTTAGCAAAAAGTACAACCCCACTAACGGGCCTATCAAGACGATGTGGTAATCCTAAATAAACATCACCAGGTTTATTGTATTTCTCCTTAATGTATGCCTTTACAACATCTATCAAAGATTCATCGCCAGTCTTATCCCCCTGAACAATATCTCCTCTTCGCTTATTTACAGCTATAATATGATTATCCTCGAATAATATATCTAAATTTTTATCTTTTGCCATCTTTATTATAGATTTGAGATATGAGATAACAGATATGAGAAATAATACTTAGTTAGCATTCAAAAAAAATCCTCAATTCCTCTCTCCTCATTAATATATCCACTCTTTCACTCCTTAATATTGCTCTCTTTCACTTGGAAAGTCTTTCGACTTAACATCCTGAATATAATTTTCAACTGCACCTTTCATTTCAGCAAAAAGGTTGTGATATCTTCTTAAGAAACGAGGTGAAAACTCCTGAGTAATTCCTAACATATCGTGAGCAACTAATACTTGACCATCAACACCACCACCAGCACCAATACCAATAACTGGAATTGAAAGTGCTTCAGCAACCTTCGTAGCAAGACTAGCTGGAATTTTCTCTAGTACAAGAGCAAAACAACCCGCTTCTTCAAGCATTTTAGCATCTTCTAATAACTTAGTAGCTTCTTCGTCCTCCTTAGCTCGAACAGCATATGTCCCAAACTTATGAATAGACTGAGGAGTTAAGCCTAAATGCCCCATAACAGGAATACCTGCAGATAAAATTCGGTTTACCGATTCTAAAACCTCACGCCCACCTTCAAGTTTTACAGCATCTGCACTACATTCTTTCATAATACGAACAGAAGAACACAAGGCCTCCTTTGAATTTCCCTGATATGTACCAAAGGGTAGATCTACTATAACCAAAGCACGATTGACTGCACGAACCACAGATGCGCCATGATAAATCATTTGATCAAGCGTGATAGGAAGTGTTGTTTCGTGACCAGCCATCACATTCGAAGCTGAATCTCCAACTAGAATCACGTCCACACCTGCCTTATCAACAATACTTGCCATTGAAAAATCGTAAGAAGTTAACATGGCGATTTTTTCTCCTTTCAATTTCATTTCTGAAAGGATATGAGTGGTTACTCGTTTAATTGATTCTTTATGAATTGACATTTTTCTTCTTGCTAATTTTTAATAGTTGAATTTACAAAGGTACTTAAGTATTGCAAATTTATTCCGCAAAGGTAGAAAAAAAATAAGTTGAAACAGATGGAAATAAATAGACCAAAGACAGACATTAAGCTCATGCTGCCATAATTCATGACCTAATATATATAGTCAATCAACACGCATTTAAGCTCAGATCATTTTTGATGTACAATGACACAGGCCTGTCTTTTTGGCAGTAATTCTGTCAGTGAAAGACTTTATTTTGGCAATCTCAATGCCAAATATGCATTGCTTTTGGCAAAAAATAAATTGGCACAGGCTTTGATTAAATCCAATCGAGTTCGAAAAACAACTCAATAACAAAATTGAATATTAAAACCTTAAATAAACATTAAAATGGGTAAGATTATTGGAATCGACTTAGGAACAACAAACTCTTGTGTTTCTGTAATGGAAGGAAATGAACCAGTTGTAATTCCTAACAGTGAAGGAAAAAGAACCACACCATCAATTGTGGCTTTTATTGAGAATGGAGAAAGAAAAGTTGGAGATCCTGCAAAACGTCAGGCGATTACTAACCCTACTAAAACTATTTCCTCTATCAAACGTTTCATGGGTGAAACTCACGATAAAGTATCAAAGGAAATTGGACGTGTACCTTATAAAGTAGTTAAAGGCGATAATAACACACCTCGTGTTTTAATCGACGACAGAAAATATTCTCCACAAGAAATCTCAGCTATGACTCTTCAGAAAATGAAGAAAACTGCTGAAGATTACTTAGGACAAGAAGTAACTGAAGCTGTTATTACAGTTCCTGCTTACTTTAACGATACACAGCGTCAGGCAACAAAAGAAGCTGGTGAGATTTCTGGCTTAACAGTTAAGCGTATTATCAACGAACCTACTGCTGCTGCTTTGGCTTATGGTCTTGACAAGAAGGACAAGGATATGCAAATTGCAGTTTTTGACCTTGGTGGTGGTACTTTTGATATCTCTATTCTTGAATTAGGTGACGGTGTATTCGAAGTAAAATCTACTAATGGTGATACTCACTTAGGTGGTGATGACTTTGACCAAATCATTATTGACTGGTTGGCTGAGGAATTCTTAAAAGATGAAAACCTTGATCTTCGTAAAGATGCTATGGCTCTTCAGCGTTTGAAAGAAGCTGCTGAAAAAGCTAAAGTTGAACTTTCTAGTTCTACAAGTACTGAAATCAACTTGCCATATATTATGCCAGTTGACGGAATGCCTAAACACCTTGTAAGAACTCTTTCTCGTTCACAATTCGAACAATTGTCTGACAAATTAATTCAAGCTGTACTTGAGCCATGTAAATTGGCTATGAAAGATGCAGGTGTTTCTAAATCAGAAATTAATGAAGTAATCTTAGTTGGTGGATCAACTCGTATTCCAGCTATTCAAAATATCGTACAGGAATTCTTCGGTAAAACACCTTCAAAAGGGGTTAATCCTGATGAAGTTGTAGCTGTAGGTGCTGCTATTCAAGGTGGTGTATTGACTGGAGAAGTAACTGATGTTCTTCTTTTGGATGTGACTCCACTTTCAATGGGTATTGAAACTATGGGTTCTGTGATGACTAAATTAATTGAAGCCAACACAACGATTCCTACTAAGAAAACTGAAACTTTTACTACTGCTGCGGACAATCAGCCTTCTGTAGATATTCACGTACTACAGGGCGAACGTCCAATGGCTGCTGGTAACAAAACTATTGGTCGTTTCAACTTGGATAACATTCCTCCAGCACAGCGTGGTGTACCTCAAATCGAAGTAACTTTCGATATTGATGCGAATGGTATCTTGAACGTATCTGCTAAAGATAAAGGAACAGGTAAAGAGCAGTCAATTCGTATCGAAGCATCTTCTGGATTATCTGACGAAGAAATTACTCGTATGAGAGACGAAGCTAAAGCTAACGAAGAAGCTGATAATCAAGCTAAGGAGAAAGTTGATACTTTAAACAAAGCTGACAGTACTATCTTCCAAACTGAAAAGCAACTAGCTGAGATTGGTGATAAATTGCCAGCTGATAAGAAGCAGCCTATCGAAGATGCTCTTAACAAGTTGAAAGAAGCTCACAAAGCTCAAGATCTTGAAGCAATTAATACTGCAATTGAAGAATTGAATACTGTATTCCAAGCTGCTTCTCAGGATATATACAATGCTCAAGAACAAGAGCAAGGTGGACAGCCAGGACCAGATGCAGGTGCTCAAGGTGGACAGCAAGCTAAGTCTGACGACGAAGTAACTGATGTTGACTTCGAAGAAGTGAAGTAAATTTAGAGTTGAGATCTGAGATAATAGATTTAAGACTATTACCAGCTTTCAAATAAAATATAAAACGCCTATTGATTAATTTCGATAGGCGTTTTTTATAAGTTCGACTTCACACTTATGAATATACTTCTGAACTAAAGTAACTTTCTAAATCTTTCAAAGTATCTTCTAAGGTTTAAATATCATTTATAACTTTCCCCTCCCAAGTACAATGCTTCTTTCGCACACCTCGTTTAAATCATAAGGGGAAATCACAGGTATGAATTAACTATTCTTATTTTACTACTAAATTTTCTTTTGCTGACTGAAGAAGCGGTAGTTTATAAAGTCGATTCGAATAAAGATACCAAGGTAATAAAGCATAAGCTAAAGCATCTCGTATCAACTTATCATTATTATCGATAGCCTCTAAATGTTTATTTTTATAGATAAAACACTGAGCCTGTTTATTAGGCTGATGAACCACAATTGTATCACCAACTCGGTAGGCATTTTTATTACTAAACTGCATAATACAACGCCCACTTGCATTCTCATCCTGTTGAGTCAAATCAGTTCCTATCATAGGATGTTCCGATTCAACTCCAGACATTGAAAGAAGTGTAGGCATTAAATCTATTTGACTACACAAGCCATAATACTTTTTCTTCTCAACACTAGGACCAATAATAAGACCTGGGATATGAAATTTACTTACAGGAACAATATCGTCACCATAAACCCTTGTATTGTGATCGGCAACAATAAGGAAAATTGTATTTTCAAAATACGATTCCTTCTTAGCAAGATCGAAAAATTTACCGATAGCAAAATCGGCATATTTCATCGCATTGTTTACAGTAGCTTGTTTATTCTTATTATACAGATCAAATCGACCATCAGGGAATTCGAAAGGTGCATGATTTGATGTACTAAGCATTAAAGCAAAAAAAGGAGAATCATTATTCGCTTTGAACACCTCATTGGCTTTTACAACAAGGTCTTCATCACTCACACCCCATGTGCCTTCAAAAACAGGATTTTTAAAACTTGTTTGATCATATATATTTGTAAAACCATTGCCTTTAAAGAACATTTTCATATCATCAAAATTACTCATGCCTCCATAAATAAAATTGGTTGAATACCCTTTACGTTTAAGAAGTTCAGCAATAGTAAAGAATTGAGATCTTGATTTGCCAAGTTTAACAACCGATCTTCCTGGAGTGGGTAAAAAACCAGCAATTGTAGATTCAATACCTCTAACAGTTCTAGTGCCAGTAGCATAAAGATTGGTAAGTAATGTTCCTTCTTCACTTAGCTTATCTAGATTAGGGGTTAATGGCAAACCTCCTAAACAACCAACATAATCAGCCCCTAAACTTTCTTGAAGAAAAATAACAATATTGTAAGGTTTTACATTTTTAGACGAAGGAATCTGCTTATGATAGAATGGAATATCAGAATTAAGAGTTTTATCCCATTTCACAGAACCTACTTTTTCAATACGAGCAATAATCTCGTCAGAATTCATTTTTCCATACTCCCGTGAAGGATCACGTTCATCTTTCATTTTTAGAAAAGCACAAAAAACTGAAAATGTAGAATTTAAACTCAACTCATTAGCCATTTTGCTCTTATCGCTAAAATAAGCTGTACTAATGTTAGCAGGACGAGGAGATATACTCGATCTCCCACCTAAAAACACCAAGCCTCCCAAAATAGGTAATAAGATAATATTTTTGCTCAATTTACCAGCTTCGTAGGATTTTAGTAAATTTGAAAATAATCGCCATGATAAAATAACAATCCCAGCGGTAAGCAAGATTGTAAACATAAGGCTATAAGGATTATTTCCTATTATAGTGCCAGACACCTCTTTTATATGATCGAGATATTCAATGAATATGCGATCAGGACGAAGATCATATTGTTCTATAAAAGCATAGGTCGACATTTCCATCATAAAAGTCAACCCAATAAAAAAAGTAAAGTAGGTTATCCACAAATAGCGGCTCTTTTGTATCCATTTTTTTGGTAAAACAAGAAAACTCAGTAATGGTAAGCTGCTATAATAACAGATAAGAATCAAATCGATTCGAATACCTATTATCAAAATTTTCCAGAACTTAGGTTCTATAATTACTCTCTCCCAATACAAAAATATGTAAGCTAGTCGAAATACAAAGAATAAACTTAGAGAACATATTAGGAAAATAAGTAACGGTGCTAAAGATTTTGTTTTACTAAAAAATAAGTTTCGTTTCATAAATGTATATTAAAAAAATCTTAGAAAAAACAAATATAGTTTAAATCACAGAATTGCATAATGAATATTACCCAAATTGTTTTTTTATAACATTTCTACCATCTAATTTTAAAATCTTTTAATTTGTTGTTTTACTAGTAGAATGTCATATTAATTAAAAACTACAAGTAAAATCTACGTTTGTAACGACTATAATTAATTCGTTATAATCACTAATTGTATTAGAATAAAAAAGCGGACTCACAAATTCTTACTAATTTTGCATGGTAATAGTCAAGTTTATTATCACCCTAGTAACTAACATTTTAAAAATACACTCATGTACAAATTCATATACTTCAGCTTCCTCTGCCTATTCTCAATATCACTTTCTGCTCAAAACATCAATAAAAAAGATGCACAAGGTCGTAAACAAGGCTATTGGGAAAATATAACACCACTAGGTAAAAGAGTTTATGCTGGGAACTTTAAAGATGGTTATCCTGATGGTGAAATGAAACGCTTTCATAAAAATGGAGCTGCTAAGGTTCATTTGTTCTTTTCCAATAAAGGCAAAAATGCCAAAGCGAGACTATATAACACCTACGGACAATTATCTGCCGAAGGAAATTATATCAATAAACAAAAGGATTCTCTATGGCAATACTTCAATAAAAATGAGGAAATTCGTATACAAGAATTTTATACCCGTGGTAAAAAAGATGGCTTAAGTACTTATTATTATCCTAATGGAAATATTTACGAAACCTATGCATATAAAAACAACTTGAAACATGGACAATGGACAAGGAGCGATAGAGATGGAAATAGAATTATTAAAGCAAACTATTCGAAAGGTAAGCTCGATTCTTTTTTCACAACATACTTTAAGAATGGGATTACTAAAATAGATGGTTTGTATAAGAATGGTAAACGACATGGTAAATGGATCTTTTACTCCGAAAAAGGGCAAGTGGATAAAACAATAAATTACAAAATGGGTGTTGCCGATAACCAAACAGAACTTGATAATCTAGAAAAACAGGAGTTGGATGCTATGGAAGCGAATAAGAATAAAGATATAGATCCTGAGCATTATATTCAAAACCCAACTGAGTATTTAATGATACAACGAAGAAAATAAGTACTTTGTAAAGTGATGAGTAAACAAAAGCAATCAACACTAAAAATAAACTCCAATCTGTGAAAGGCATATCCTTATATCAACTAAACAATCAAGTTAAATCGCATTTATCCGATGCCTTTTCGGATGAGATATGGGTGGTTGCTGAAATATCAGAACTGAGACAAACTCAGCCAGGGCATTGCTATTTGGAACTGATCGAAAAAGATGAAACTACCGATAAGATTACGGCTAAAGCTAGGGCTACCATTTGGGCCTACACTTATAGAATGCTTAAACCTTACTTTAAAACAAGCACGGGACAAGCACTAAGTTCTGGCATTAAGGTTTTAGTAAAAGTTACGGTCGAATTTCAAGAGATATATGGCTACAGCCTAAATATTAAAGACATTGATCCGACTTATACTTTGGGCGATATGGCTCGAAGAAAAAAAGAGACGATAGATAAATTGAAGCAAGAAGGTGTATTCGATATGAATCGAGATCTTCTATTCCCAGAGATACCTAAAACCATCGCTCTTATTTCGTCACCGACAGCAGCTGGTTACGAAGATTTTGTTGATCAGCTTGAAAATAACCCGCAAGGCTACCAGTTTCATCACAAACTATTCCCTGCTATTATGCAAGGAAATCAGGCTGAAGACTCAATCATTAAAACCTTAGAAAAGATATACGCTTACGAGGATGTTTTCAATGTTGTCGTAATTATTCGTGGTGGTGGCTCAACTTCCGATTTGAATTGTTTCGACAATTACGAATTAGCTCAAAACATTGCTCAATTTCCGATACCAGTTATTTCAGGAATTGGACATGAGCGTGACGAGAGTATTGTAGATATGGTAGCGAATGTAAAAGTAAAAACACCAACGGCTGCAGCTGAATACTTAATCGATTGTTTCGAAGAATGCGAATCGTATCACGAAGGCTTACAGGAGAATTTCCTAGCTAGTATTCAGGATATATTAATGGAATCGTCAGATAGATTGCAACAACTATCACAAAAATTCACGCCATTGGTTCACCAAATTCTCGCACGTAAGAATAACCAATTGGATATGGCTACTCAAAGCATTATAGCTTCTGGTAAAAGTCTTTTGCGTAATTCAAAACATCAGCTACAAGCCTTTTCATTCGATTTAAAACTGAGCAGTAAACACCAAATCGATATGGAACAAATGAGCCTCAATCATTTTGTTTTGAAACAAAGAAATGTCAGTCGAAGGTTCTTTAATAAAAACAAACATCAGCTTGAGCTATTTGAACAAAGTGCCAAATATGCTAATCCTGAAAACATCCTTAAAAAAGGCTATTCGTTGACGCTTAGCAAGGGTAAAATTATAAAAGATATCAGTCAGCTAAAAAAAGACGATATTATAGAAACCAAGTTTGCCAAAGGAAGTGTTGAGAGTCAAATTAGAGTCATTAAAAAATAAAATCTTAAATATAAACAGCATGGCTAAAAAGAAAATAAACTACCGCGAAGCTATCACCGAGATAGAAGAAACTATCCAAGCAATTGAAAATGAAGAGTTGGATGTAGATCAACTTTCCGATAAGGTGAAACGTGTATCGGAGCTTCTAAAAATCTGTAAAGAAAAATTACACAACACCGAAAAAGAGGTTGAGAACATTTTAAATGAAATGGAAGAATAAACAATTACGAATTATTAATTACGAATTGACACAAAATAGCCAAAAGCTTTACTCGCATCAATATGACACGATTTATTTTAAAATACAGTCTCGTCGGATACCTTTTATTAGTTTGTTTCACAGCATCTGCTCAAAAACAAATTGAACAGCAATTTATTGATGCCTTTAGTCAAAATGAGCAATTTAAATCGGCAAGTATTGGGATCGAGGTCTGTGATTTAAAAACAGGTGATGTTCTAGCAAAACATCAATCTGAAAAAAGCTTAACGCCTGCTTCAACTCAAAAGCTTGTTACAACGGCTGCGGCTATAGAAATTTTAGGAGCTGATTTTCAATTTAAGACTGATGTTTATATCACTGGTAGAATTGATAAGGATGGAAAGCTAATGGGGAATCTTGTTATTCGAGGTTTTGGAGATCCAACTTTAGGATCGAAGTATTTTCCTAAAAACAATCATTTTATATCGACTATATATTCTGAGCTTAAAAAATTAGGCATCCGCCAGATTAATGGTCAGCTTTTAACTGATAATTCATTTTATGAGAGTTCAATTCCTCGCACTTGGATTTGGGAGGATATTGGTAATTATTATGGAGCAGTGCCTCATCCTATCAGCTATAAAGACAACACCTACACACTACACTTCGAATCGAAGGAAGCTGGTCTGTTAACTCAAATAAAAAAAGTTGACAACAAACCCTTTAATTTAAAATTGACCAATGAAGTGATGGCCTCAAAAATAAACAAAGACAGGGCTTATGTTTTTGGAGGAACAACAAGTTCGCAAAGAAGAGTGAAGGGAACTATTCCTGAAAATAGATCTGATTTTAAAGTAAAAGGGGCGCTTTCGAGACCTGAGCTTGTTTTATTAAAAGACTTGAAAGCTGTTTTAATAACTGGAGGAATCCCCATTAAAAATGAGATATACCGGGTTAAAACTCAAAAAACACTGCTGCAATTCAGGTCGCCTCCCCTATCTGAGATTATAGCTTTAACCAATCAAAAAAGTATCAATTTGTTTGCCGATCATTTGCTTTTTCAAATTGGGATAAAACAAAAAAAAGAAGGTAGTTGGAAGTCAGGAATTAAAGCCATAACAGAATTCTGGCAATCGAAAAGCATTAACACAAAAGGCTTATTCCTTTATGATGGAAGTGGTTTATCGCATTTTAATGCCATCTCGGCTCATGCTCTAAATCAGATTCTGATTTATATGAATAAGAGTGTAAATTCTGATGTCTTTTTTAATTCCTTACCGATTGCTGGCAAAAATGGAACACTTAAAAACTTTGGCAAACAAAGTTTACTTGCCAATAAGTTTAAAGCCAAAACAGGTAGTATGATGGGGGTTCGCTCTTACTCGGGAATTCTTACCAAAAGTAATGGTGAAAAAATTGCCATCAGTTTTATCATTAACAACTACACCTGCACAAGTAAAAAACTAAGTAAGATGTTTGAAGACTTACTTATCGAAATTTCAAATCATTAAAGATCCTTTAAAAAAAACACAAATGAAATATTTTGATATTATCATAAAAGTATATGCAACACTAATTTTAATAATTTCTATTGGATTTAAGGATAAACTTCCTGATAGCGTACAAAATTACTGGTGGATAACTTTTATCTCTGTCCCTGTTTTATTTTTAATAAAAAGAGGTCTAAATAAGAAAAAACTAAACTCACACCCTATTACCTACTATACCGATAAGATAAATTAGTGGGAATTATTCCCAAATAGTATTACGGGCTTCTCCCTTTCAAGTTGCAATAAGCTTAAAGCGGGCTACAAGCCTTGATTGTACAACTGTTTCGACAATTTTTCATATATATTGTTAGCAACTTTTATACTAATTCAACCTTCTCATATTAGACATTATATCAAACAAATATCCTTCCGTAAAAGAGACTCAATCAAAGCAATCCCCATAAGAGAATAAAAAAAATCGGTTACGTCAACCCACCGTTCATGTTGGGCAGTTCCTGCCACACGAACGCTTAGTTGTTAGGGCAAGTACCTTCCATTATTTCGTATTATAATCGTATGCCAATATTTCTTTATTAGTTAATTGCTCCCAATCAAAATCATATTTTTCTTCATCAGTCCAATCCATTGGAAACTTAACTCTGAAATAACCACCTATTCCATTTCTAAAACCATTATTCGTATTTCCACCTATACTTAAAAGTCTAACTGAAGAGAAGTCGTTAGTTAGAAATTGTGAAGATAAAAGAGCAACTAAAGCACAAATAGAATCAATCAAATTCTTGAAATTTGCAATATGGAAATTCTTATACCTATTATGTTTTGTGTCATTATACGCTTTATACCATGGCAATGTATTTTCTGTCAACCATTTTTCAAATGGCTTCCTTGTTCCTTTATCACCAATCCAATTGGGGACTTCAATTTCATAAGATGAAAGTCTGTGACTTTTATTAATTTTTCGATAATCAATAATGTTAAAGTCTATTAGGTCCCCTTTTTTATTTTTCTTTATATATCCATTCTCTGTTAGAATTGCTTTACAATTTGCTTCAATTTCAATGCACGTTCTAACTAATAATTCATGAATTCTGTATGAGAAAGTTTCAAGATTCTTATCAGCGGGCTCTATAAAATCAAAAAGATCATGAAGGTCCTTTTGAATTAATAAAAATGCTCTTATGTATTGCTGTGGACTTTCTGCATAGTCAGGATGTTCAACATACCGGCCGTTACCATTATTTTGGTAACTATCATCTTTCAATTGTCGAATTATCCTTTTATATGGTCGGTTTAAACCCATAATTGTTGTTTTGTATTTGCCCTAACTCCTTAGGAACAAGCATATGCTTGTTATTTCAACTATATCTTTTGAAAAGGTGTTGTTATCCCAAAAACAAAGGGCTTCACTTGTGTGAAACCCTTAGCCTTAAAATTAAACCAATTCGCTGTCTGGCTCGTTTGTTTTACGGCGACGTTTAACCAAATCGTTATTTTTCTCGATTAACTCGGCAATTGTTTTGGCAGTAGCCTCATAGGTGTCGGGGTTTACCTTTGCCATGGTATTCATATAGCCCATCAAGTTGTTATTAATATCAGCAATGCTCTCTTTTTTCAACTGGCTTGCTGAAGCCAAATCGTTCTTCACACTTTCGCCTTCGGCTTGTTGCAATACCAAATTTTCAAAATCGTTTTGAGCCGCACTTACTGCTGTAAGTATTTCGGATACGCCCTGCAATTTTGCTATGGCTAGCAGAATATTAGGCTTGTTTAAATCGTTGAGTAAGGATTCAATATTTGCTGATTCTTCGGTATAATCCTCACTTTGTATGCTCAAGCCATATTGTTCTAGTACGTTGTATACCACTAATGCAGCTTCTTTTAGTTCAGCAATGGGAATGTAGATATAACCCTCTACCAACTTAAACAAGGCTTTTATCGACATATCGCGCACATCGTCTTTCTCTGCCATTTGAGAATAAACTTTCAATCGTTTTAATGCCTCAATCAATAAGGTATTCGTAGCGCTTGTCTTTTTTATTATAGGAGAGAGATAGGTATCTGCACTCCAATCGATCTTCGCAAATGCTTTTAGAATAAGAGTTAATAATGTGCTAATGTCGCCATTGCGACTAATTGTTGAGATTTTCTTAATCAATGCCATTCTTAGGGTTTTTTAAGGGTTAATATTTATTTAATTATTCAAAAGATTATTTTTTGCTTTGTACTTTATACATTCATCCAAAATCCAATTTTTCATGCTTTGTACTTTGTACATTCATCCAAAAACCAATTTTCACGCTTTGTACTTTGTACATTCATCCAAAAATCAATTTCTCACGCTTTGTACTTTGTACATTCATCCAAAATCCAATTTTTCATGCTTTGTACTTTGTACATTCATCCAAAAATCAATTTCTCACGCTTTGTACTTTGTACATTCATCCAAAATCCAATTTTTCATGCTTTGTACTTTGTACATTCAGTCAAAAACCAATTTTTCATACTTTGTCACTATTGATATTGGGTGAAAACCACTATTTCACGCTTTACCTGTTTAGGTATTGATCAAAATACAAGTTACTCATATATAACCCATGTTAGCATTGATCAAAAGCCCTATGCTTACTATTAGTATCTATTTAAATACAACTCACTTGCACTTGTTTATTGTAAAAGAGCCTAACAAATATAGCAAATCTTCTTACTGAACAAAAAAAAATATGGGAAATATTGATTATTTATAAATAGCGGGGGAAAATCAAAAAAATAAGAGGAAAAAGGGTGGATGCATTTCGAGGAACGAAGAAAAATCAGACGGAGTGGTTTATTAATATTTCTTGTTTTTAACCACCTCCCTCGAACAAGTTCGAGTACTCCTCCTTAAAATAAGGAGGAGAAACTAAAAGCTTTACAATTCTTATGATTGTGTGATAGAGTTACTATATTTCCCCTTCTTACTTTTTTTACCACCTCGCCCTGCAGGTACTCCTCCTTAACAAAAGGAGGAGAAAGTATGGATGCATTTCGAGGAACGAAGAAAAATCAGACGGAGTGGTTTATTAATATTTCTTGTTTTTAACCACCTCCCTCGAACAAGTTCGAGTACTCCTCCT
>JADGEF010000039.1:0-8563 GCA_016744515.1 Marinifilaceae bacterium
GCCTTGTCCTGTAATCATTGCAATACGATAGAAAGTACTTCTGATTCCTACGAAATAAGCTTGCTTGTGATCATCTAAACCATACATGTAAAAGCCATCTGCTGCAATATCGTGGGTAGCAGAACTGAATGCTAATAGCCAAAAGAAAGCAAGTGAGGCTTGAAAGAAGCTTGTTGTAGGTATAGTAAAAGCGACTCCCGCTAAGGCTGCTCCAATAAGTGTTTGCATTGTAACAATCCACCAACGTTTACTTTTAATAATATCAACAATAGGACTCCAGAAAGGTTTGATCACCCATGGGAGGTATAACCAAGATGTGTATAAGGCAATATCTGTATTTGAAATGTCTAAACGCTTGTACATGATAACTGCTACTGTCATTACAATGACATAAGGCAGGCCTTCTGCAAAATAAAGCGATGGAATCCATGCCCAAGGTGATCTTGTTTGTTTGCTCATATTAGTATCTCTTTTCTAAGACTGCATTTTTAAAATAATGAAGTAGGATATCTTTGTGAGAATAACCTTTGGCTCCCATAACAGCAGCGCCAATTTGACAAAGACCAACGCCATGTCCCCAACCTGCACCTTTCAAAATTAAATCAGTTGACTTGTCTTCTCTTTCGAGAATAAAGTTAGAACTGTAGAGGTGCGATTCCGATAAAACCTTGCGAATTTCAAGTTCCTTACCTATGATGAGCGTAAGCTTCTCACCAACAATTTTTAATCTGATTATTCGTCCAGATAAACCTCTTTCTAGAGGTATTAAGTCGATAATATTCTCAAAGTTTTTATCTGTTTTTCTATTAACTAATTCTGATAATTCATTTTGAGTATATCGAACTTCCCATCGGAAAAAATCTGGGGTTTCCATATCGTAGTCATTTAAGACTTGCGAGAGAATTGCCTTATCGCTGTTGTTGCAGAAAACATCAGGTGAACTTTGAATCCAATTTTCAGCCGCAGACTCATTTCTTAAGTCAAGTTTTATATCAGACTCTTCGTGATCGGTTATTGCTTGTAAATATTTGTGAGCTTTAGGCTCCCAAACATTCTTGAATGTTTCTGAAACGCCACCACAACACTTCGAAAATCGAGCGTCACAAATTTGGTTATCACTGGTTAAAACTAAACCTTTTGTCGATTCTATTGCTTTTAAAACGGCTTCGTTTGATTGACGTGTGATCCCCTGGTAGCGTTGGCAATGATCATCAGCACAAACATCAAAATTTGAATGATCTTCTCTATCGTACCACTTTATTAACTCTTCTGTTGTTTCTGTGCTAGATTGGTAAACTTCTTCTGAAGATTGGATGTTTTCGCTTTTTAAAACTTGTGCCATTAACCACGAACGTGAAATAACAGCATGAGCTTTGAGTAATTCCATGCTACTACTTGCTTTCATTTCTGATGAGATAACACTAGCTAAGTAATCTTCAAGCTTGAGTACATTAATTGCTGTCAATTTATCATCTTCACAAAGAAAATGCAAACTGCCCTTGAACGATTGATTTTCTTTGCGCTCCCAATGGAACTTAATTCCGATAGTCACATCGAATAATTGAAAAGAACCTGTATCGTAATTGTTAGGCTTAAAAATGAGTTCTTCTAGATTTAAAATCAGCCCATCGAATTCAATTTTATCATTACGATATTTAATTGTCTGTTTGCCTGTGTAATTATTTTTATTTTGCAGAAGTGTGTATGTTCCATTCAATTGGAATGAAATTTCCTCTTCGTGCATAATGCCTACTCGTATTGTTGGTTCGTGCATAAGGGCTTGGCTCAATTTAAATCATGACCAGTTTAGTGAAATCGTGACAAAGTTTGTCGAATACTAAATCATCTAAACTCACTTGTTTGTAGATGCTGATGATATCCTCTTTTGTAATTTTATCGAAATCTTCCTTTCGAGGTGTGATTAGAACGCCACCCATATCTACAGCACCAGGGCTAATCAATAATTGTCCATTCCCTTCGGCAAAAAACTGTGAAGGACGATGCAATTTTCGAGGAAAGATATATAGGCGATACTTCTTGTTTTTGTAAACACAGATCGCATTTAGTAAAGGTTCTTGTTCGTTAGGTTGTAGCTTTTCGAGATAACGATAAAATATTTGACTTGCACTTACAATATCTTGAGCTCTATCGGCTTCTATACTAATCATTTTTCGTAGATAGTGATTGAAGCGATAGACTTCAAATCGACCATTCCAAGTCACTAATTTCCCATAGTTCTTTTTACGATCAAAGTACTCTGTATCAATCGGCATAAAATCATTTTCGCCTGCCTGAAAATGCATATGATCAGGTGCTGATGCTCCTGATTTGGGACCATTGTAAAAGACAGAATACCCTTCTAAGGATTCAGCCAGATTGGCCATATCACCAATATGATCTATAAAATTCTGATTGGTATGATCATTTTTAGCAATAGTAAAGTGTTCTTTTAGAATAGGGAATGGATTCACCAAAAGAGAATAGTTGTTTTCTAATTCAATCTTAGTTTGAAGCTCGGGTCTATTTTGTTCGCACAAAAAGCAGTCTCTTTTTTCAATAGCTTTTTTGTCAACTTTAGCTGCGGTCGATTTGATTCGTTTAGGGTTGAACTGAACTTTTATTTTGAATCCTTCAAACTGAAATTCTTTTTCTTCTACTTTTTCCAAACCTTTATAATTACTCGATGCTAAAGGCCAATTTTCCTTTTGTTCTTGTAAGAAGGCTTGTAAGTTTTCTTTATTTATTTTCTGCATTCGTTCTCTTTTAAGTATTGGTAATTCTCACTAAGAGAAAACAATTAAGTTATTTTTTAGATATAATTCTAGTGACTATAATTCCTGATTGCAAACTATTTTTCTGAATCATTTCAGCTAATGGCAAGTCTGAGATTACAACTTTTTTTGCTTTGCTCGAAGCGTGCATTAAATGTAAGCGTTCGTTTAGATGTATTGCGATTCCGGTGTGAGAAACATCTAATCCTTTTATTTTTGTTGTGATAGCAATAAAATCGCCATCATGAATTTTATTTTCTAATTGCTGAATATTACTTTCAGGAATATAAAAATGTTGTTGCGAATTAAGTCTCTTCTCGGTTTCTTTTATCTTTTTGATGAGAGATGAATCCTTAACCAATGCAGGATACGAACTAATATGCGAACTCATAAAATTGATTGTTTTTTGATAAGGTTCACCACCTATTTGTTGACTTATATTAGTGACCAAACCTTTTTTCTCATTATCAATAATCCAATCGCTAAAATAATGTAATCGAGATGTGTAATCTTTTAATTTACCATTGCGGTATCGAATGTATTTAAGCTTTTTATAAAAATCAGAGATGTCTGTATTGGACTGTCTAAGTGACTGAGAGAAGGCCAGTACATTTTCAAGATAAGTGGTGCAATCAAGTTGATGAAGATTGATGACTAATTCTTCTCTCTCATTTTTATCTAAAGTACCTCCAACATATGGCGTTTGTAAAAATAGCTTCCCAGTTTCAATAATTTGATCTTCAGGAGTCAAAGAATCAAATCGTAAGTTCTTAGCTATTTGCTTTAATGAATTGAAAATGTCTAAGTCAACAGAATCAATTTGAGCGTTTTCAGTTGGTTTTTGGTTAAGATCTTTCTTTTCAGTTTTAGCTTGACAAGAAGCTAAACTGAGGGCAAAAATGAGAAAAATGGAAACAGTTCTAAAATTCATATTTCTATTGTTTAAGGTTTTTTCTAGCTTTCAATTCTATGGTTCTGATACGATCTTTATAGCTATTGTGCCCGTTCATCTTTTCGATACTTAGAGAAGCGTCTGAATTCTCTTCCCAGCGGCGACACAGGTATAGCGACTTGTAAATACGACCAATTTGGTATTTCCTTGAGATGGCTAAACCTAGAGCATAATCCTCGCCATAGTTAACGTTGGGGAGTGGTGTAGCTCTTATAACAGGTGTGTAGAAAGCACGAGGTGCACCTAGTCCATTTATACGTAGAGCATTATTCCTGCCATTTTCAGGTGTCCATTCTTTGTGGTCGATAAGTCTGGGAGGAATTTCTTCCAGTTTGAAATTCACCATCTGATAGCTACCGACCACCATAGCGCATTTCTCCTTATGGAAGCTTTCAATAATTTGCTGAATAGTCGTTTCATCTACATACAAATCGTCGCTATCAAGCTGGATGGCGAATCGTCCACAGTCCTTATGGTGAACAGCCTCGTTCCAACAACCTCCAATGCCTAAATCATTACGTTCAGGAATTAGGTGTATTATTCGTTTATCTTGATCGGCGTATTTTTGAATAAGCTCTGTTGTACCATCATTTGAATGATTATCAACAATTATCATATTGAAGGCAAAATCACTTTTTTGCGATAGGACTGATTTTATAGCATCTTCGAGCGTTTTAACACGGTTGAGTACTGGGATAATAACTGAAGCCTCCAATTCAAAATACTCAAAATTAAAATCGATATCAATAAAATTAGGTTTTAAATAGCCCCCAGTGCGTTTAAGATATTCGGTACAAACCACTTCCATCTCAATTTGAACAGAACGATTCTTAGGATCTACATAATCGAATATTTTCTCACCAGATTTTCTATTGTCAAGTTCTTTTTCAGTGTATAAATATTCTGGAATTCGAACTAAATCAGCTTGTTCTGAAAGAGCTAAACGAAGAGAGTAAAGACCTGCGTATTTATTGTTTTTATCAACAGAAGATATTGCTGATTTCAAGGCTTTAGTATTGATAAAGAGCAATGAGCCAAAATCAAAATCATCTCTCAAACTTCCTTCTTGATAATCGATTACTGGGTGATTCTCTATATTGTCATTTTTAATAATTTTAGAATCAGAGTAAGTCAAGCTTGCTTGAGTATCGCTTGCTACTTGAGTAAGACGATTGAGAGCAAACTGTCCTAATTTTAAGGCACTCGTTTTTGTATAGATTAAAGTGAAATCAGTACTTGATTTTGTAGTTATTTCATGGATTGCTTCTCCGCTAAGTAAAGAGTCTGAATTTAGGAATTCAACATTTTCTACTTTAAAATCAGCTTTGCCTAATAAGTATATATTAGAAACAAGCTCAGATTTTCTTAATTCGTTTATAGTGGATAGGGTTTCTTCTCGGTTCCCAGCAGGAAGAAAGCAAGTGATTGTATGGTTCATTTTTTGATTTTAAATCTAAATTCTAGTGGAATTTCAGAGTTGTAAATAAATATTTTGCAATTGAATTTACAAACGATTCCATTCGAAATGTAGTGTTATTATTTCACCTTTGAATATAATATTTATGGTTCAAAATAAGTGTATTAGAACTGTAATTTTTTCTGGGGCTAAATATTTCATTTATGGTGTGATAAGCCTAGGTCATCGAATTTTTTTATGGATTAAGTTTTATTAAGTATACAAAATGCAGCATTCTTGGTTTGAATTGCTATTTTTGATGCTCATAATAATATGGATGGACTTGTTTTGGAATTTGTATTTATTACAGATTCTATCTGGTCTAGAGATGAAAACTATTAGCCATTTCTCGTTCTAAACCAATGAAACATAGGATGGGGTTAAAATTTAAGGAAACATGAAAATTGCACTGATTGGTTACGGTAAAATGGGGCAGGAAATTGAACGTATCGCTCTAGATCGTGGTCACAAGATTGCTTTAATTATAGATCAGAACAACTACGCTGATTTAACTATTGAGAATTTGAAAGGAATTGATGTTGTTATTGAATTTACGAATCCTGATTCAGCCTACAATAATTATATGATTTGCTTTGAAGCTGGTGTTCCAGTGGTTTCTGGTACAACAGGATGGTTAGATAAACTGAATGATATTAAGTCGCGTTGTGAGAATGGGAAAGGATTCTTTTATGCGTCAAACTTTAGCTTAGGTGTTAACTTATTCTTCGAATTGAATAAGAAGTTGTCGCAACTAATGTCAGGCTTCGATCAATATAATGTGGATATGGAAGAGATTCACCACATTCATAAATTGGATTCGCCAAGTGGAACAGCATTAACTTTGGCAGAAGGTGTCATTGAAAATCATCCTGTTAAAGATTCTTGGATTGAAGGCTTAAGTACGAAAGATTCTGAAATGAGTATTGTGGCTAAGCGCCATGGGGCTGTTCCCGGAACTCATAGTATAACTTGGCATTCTGAAGTCGATGAAATTCAAATTCAACATCAGGCGTATAGCCGTAAAGGCTTTGCTTTAGGAGCTGTATTAGCTGCTGAGTTTATGCCTGAGAAATCTGGTTTCTTTGGAATGAAAGATTTGTTAAAGCTGTAAACAATAATTTTTGTAGATTCGCACAAAATCAAATTCAAACAAGACTTTTAAATAAAATATTTGCTCTATGAAGGAACTTTTAAAGAATAAATGGTTTAAGTTTTCATTAGCTGCCTTTATCTATCTTTTAATGATGTTATGGATTGGTAACTTTTGGCTTGTGTTAGGCTTACCAATTTTATTTGACGTTTATATTAGTAAAAAAGTGCATTGGGCATTTTGGAAAAAACGTGGCGTTAAAAAACAAAGTTTTATTGTAGAATGGGTTGATGCGTTAATATTCGCTGTTGTAGCAGCCACACTTATTCGTATGTTTTTTATTGAAGCTTATACCATTCCAACTTCTTCTATGGAGAAATCGATGTTGGTTGGTGATTATCTTTTTGTAAGTAAAATGGCTTATGGACCTAAGGTGCCAAATACGCCTTTATCATTTCCATTTGCTCACCATACAATGCCAGGAACAACGTCAACTAAGTCTTATTCAGAATTGATACAATGGCCTTATCACAGGTTAGCTGGTTTTGGTGATGTTCAGCGTGATGATGTTGTTGTATTTAATTTTCCAGCAGGAGATACGATTCGAGTTGGAAGAGAGAATCCTGATTACCATTCTCAAATTCGTTCATTAAGTAATGAATTTAAGAGGGACGACATGACTAAAGGTCGTTTGTTACAATCAGATAAGGCTTATAAAAAGATAGCTTCTAAGTTTATGAGACAACGTTATGATATTCGGTCTCGTCCGGTTGATAAGCGTGAGAATTATATTAAACGATGTGTAGGATTACCTGGAGATACTTTAGTGTCAAAAGATGGTCAGTTGTTTGTAAATGGTAAGGCTCAAGAAACTATCGAGAATATGCAGTTTAATTATATCGTTAAAACTAATGGGACTTCAATTAATCCTCGCAAGTTGGATGAGTTAAATATTGCTCATGCAGATAGAGGTAAGATGTCGGCTTCAGAATATAGAATGCCGTTATCAGCAGCTAAAGTAAAAGAGCTTAAGAAGTTTAATAATATAATATCGATTACACGTCGATTAGATCCAGAAGGAATGTATGGAGATGTATTTCCTTTTAGTAGAGACTACAATTGGAATCGCGATAATTTTGGTCCTTTATTGTTACCAAAGAAAGGTGCTACTGTTACTTTAACTAAAAAGAATTTACCTTTATATGATCGTGTTATTTCTGCTTATGAAGGTAATAAGCTTGATGTGAAAGATGATGGTATTTACATTAATGGTGAGTTAGCAAATTCATATACATTTAAAATGGATTATTACTGGATGATGGGTGATAACAGACATATGTCTGCAGACTCTCGTTATTGGGGTTACGTGCCCGAAGATCATATCGTAGGGAAAGCATCATTTATTTGGTTATCTCTTGATAAGGATAAGTCTTTCTTGAGTAAGATTAGATGGAGTAGAATTTTTAAAGGAATTGAATAAGGTTCAATTTTTAGTAACTATATATTTAAGGCTACCTCAATTGAGGTGGCCTTAATTTTTATTCATTATTTTTGTAGCTTCGCACAAAATCAAGAAAAAGAAGATGGAAAATACAGTCCTTTTATCTACTGCATATTTTGCCCCGATTCAATATTACAGCAAGTTGATTCAATTTCCGAATATGATGATTGAACAATTTGAGAATTACTCGAAGCAATCGTATAGAAACCGATGCAATATTTTCGGAGCTAATGGGGAGTTGGCATTAACCGTGCCTGTTGTGAAGGCAAGTAGTAAGAAAATTTTAACTAAAGATGTGCGTATTTCATACGATACCGATTGGCAGAAATTGCATTGGAAGGGCATTGAATCAGCCTATAAATCTTCACCATTCTACGAATTTTATATTGACGATTTGGTTCGCTTTTTTGATAGAAAATGGGATTTCCTTCTCGACTTTAATATGGAGATTCAGAATGAGATTAATTCTTTAATTGAATTGGATTTGACAATAAAGAAAACTGACGATTATATTGAAGACCTAGGTCAATTAGTTGACTTTCGTGAGAGTATTCATCCTAAAGCATCCAAATCTATTATTGATCCATCTTTTGTTTCAAAAGAATACTATCAAGTATTTAGTGATAAGCAAGGCTTTATAGAGAACTTGAGTATTCTAGATTTACTGTTTAATATGGGGCCTGATAGTTTGATGCACCTTGAGCAATCAATTGTGAATTACAAAAACCTATCGGATAAATAAGTTACATCATTAAAATTTATCCGATAAGTCAATCTCATCGGCATTAAAATT
>JADGEF010000039.1:8663-29189 GCA_016744515.1 Marinifilaceae bacterium
CACCTTGAGCAATCAATTGTGAATTACAAAAACCTATCGGATAAATAAGTTACATCATTAAAATTTATCCGATAAGTCAATCTCATCGGCATTAAAATTCAATTAAGAATTACGAAAACCTATCGGATAAATAATTTGCATCACTAAAATTTATCCGATAAGTCAATCTCATCGGCATTAAAATTCAATTAAGAATTACGAAAAGCTATCGGATAAATAATTTGCATCACTAAAATTTATCCGATAAGTCAATCTCATCGGCATTAAAATTCAATTACGAATTACGAAAAGCTATCGGATAAATAATTTGCATCATTAAAGTTTATCCGATAAGTTTATCTCATCGATTAAGTAATTCGGACATGATTAAATCGTGGTCGAAAGCTAATTGGGGTAAGCTATCAATTGGGCACCATTTTGCTTGCTTGGCATCATCCATACCTATAACAGATGGAAGTTTTTCAAGCTTGAGTTCTCCCTTATAAACCACAGATACAGTTCTGCCTCTAGGATCTCGATTTACGCCACCATAGGTTTTAAATTGTTTGAGTTTACAATTTTCAAAGCCCGTTTCTTCTTTCAATTCGCGGTAAGCTGCGTGGTCCAAATCTTCATCTATATCGACAAAACCACCCGGAAAAGCCCAGCAATTTACAAAAGGATCTTGTGCACGTTCAATAAGTAGAACGTATGTTTCATTATTATTTTTACAGAAAATTGCACAATCAACCGTTAGTGCAGGGCGAGGGTATTTGTAACTAAACATTCTGTTCTTTCTTTTGTTCTTTAATATAGAATTTACACAAATCCTTTAAACCGCAAGATTTACACTTTGGTTTTCGGGCCATACAAACATAACGACCATGTAGGATTAGCCAATGATGAGCTGTTGCGACATGTTCGTCTGGAATATACTTTATTAATTGCTTTTCGGTTTCTAAAGGGGTTTTAGCATTGGTTGTTAAACCCATACGTGCCGATACTCTAAAAACGTGCGTGTCTACCGCCATAGTTGGTTTGTCGTAAACAACGGATGCAATTACATTAGCTGTTTTCCGACCAACTCCGGGCATCTTCTGAAGCTCATTAATATCCTCAGGAACTTCTTCCTTAAAATCGGCAACTAGCATTTTAGCCATGCCTAATAAGTGTTTGGCTTTATTGTTTGGATACGAACACGAGCGGATAAAATTAAAGATATCTTCTTGTGTGGCATGCGATAGGTCGAATGCTGTAGGGTATTTTTCAAAAAGAGCTGGTGTCATCATATTTACACGCTTGTCGGTGCATTGTGCTGATAGGATAACTGCAACAAGTAATTCGTATGGATTGGTATATTGGAGCTCGGTTTCGGCAATTGGCATATGTTCCTGAAACCAAGCTATAACTTTTTCAAAACGTTCTTTCTTTCGCATGTATTTACTTACTAATTAGATTCACGAAAATAATGATTATATATCAAATTGATTTTTAAAATCATCTTTAAATTAAGAAAGGATATTTTTTGCTAGATAGAGATATAAAAAGAAGAACCACAAATTACACAGATTCTCACAGATGAAACTAACACTTTAGAATTTGTTTTAATTTGAGAAATTTATGGACAATAGATATGTTGCATCTTTTGTTTTCAAAATAAAAGAGCAGATGAGAAAAGTTTTAAAAACGACTGATTTCACCTAGAACTACATAGCACTTAGAAAATGAGTCTTTGTTCTTGTATTCAGCTTAGTTTAAAAGCGAGGGTGTCGTTTCAAATTTGTAAGTTTGCAACTTAATCGAAAGCAAAGTTATTTATGATATCGTACTTACAAATAGAGAACTTTAGCAAGAGCTATGGGGACAAGGTTTTATTCACCGACATTAATTTTGGTGTTCTACAAGGACAGAAGATTGCTCTGATCGCAAAAAATGGAACGGGAAAAACGTCGCTCTTAAATATTATTGCTGGAAAAGATAGCCCTGACAGTGGGAATATGACCTTCCGTAAGGATATAAAGTTGGGTTATTTGGAGCAGATTCCTGAAATGAATGAGAACAATACGGTTATTAATGAGCTTTTTAATTCGACTGATCCTGTATTATCTGTTATTCGCGATTACGAGAGAATGCTTGAGTCTGGTCAGGAAGATGGCATGACAGAGATTCTTGAAAAGATGGATTTGCATAAGGCTTGGGATTATGAAGTGAAGGTGAAACAGATTCTTTCGAAGTTGAAGATTACCAACTACGATCAGCTTATATCTCAACTTTCGGGTGGGCAGAAAAAGCGTATTGGTATGGCTAAAGTGCTGATTACCGATCCTGACTTTTTGATGCTTGATGAGCCAACCAATCATTTAGACTTAGAGATGATTGAATGGTTGGAAGAATATTTAAAAAAGTCGAAAGGAACTCTTTTGATGGTTACTCACGATAGGTATTTTTTGGATAGAGTTTGTAATGAGATTATAGAAATGGATGCCAATAATATTCATAGCTATAAAGGTAATTATACTTACTATTTGGAGAAGCGAGAAGAAAGAATTCACAATCAGAATGCTGAAGCGAACAAAGCTAAAAGTCTTTTAAAAACGGAGCAGGAGTGGATGCGTCGTATGCCTCAAGCTAGAGGTACAAAGTCTAAATCGAGAGTTGATGCTTTTTATGATATAAAAGATAAGGCTGCTACAGGGTACAAGGAAGAGAAATTGGATCTTGATATAAAATCAGCTCGACTGGGAACTAAAATACTCGAATTCGAACACCTTAATAAGAGCTTTGGGGATTTAAAAATATTGGAAGACTTCTCTTATAAATTCCAACGTGGAGAGAAGATTGGTATTATCGGAAAGAATGGTACGGGGAAATCAACTTTCTTGAATATCATTACTCAAAATATGGAAGCCGATTCGGGTAATATCGAGATTGGTGAGACTGTTGTCTATGGCTACTATAAGCAGGATGGCATGAAGATAAATGAGAACCAGAAGATTATTGAAGTTATTAAAGAAATATCAGAAAGTATTGATCTAGGTAATGGTAAGGAAATGTCGGCTTCTCAGTTTTTGGAGTATTTCTTGTTCCCAACTAAGACACAATACAATCAGGTTTCGAAATTGAGTGGGGGAGAGAAACGTCGTTTATACTTGATGACGGTTTTGATGAAGAATCCAAATTTCTTGATTCTTGATGAGCCAACCAATGATTTGGATATTATGACTCTAAATGTACTAGAGGATTATCTGATGAATTTTAAAGGCTGTTTGATTATTGTATCTCACGACCGTTACTTTATGGATAAGGTGGTAGAGCATATGTTTGTATTCGAAGGACAAGGTAAAATCAGAAATTTCCCTGGTAACTATACCCTTTATCGAGATGCTCAGCTTGTAGAAGAACTAAAGCAGAAGCAGATTGAAAAACCTGTGAAAGTAAAAAAGGAAAAGCCTAAGCAAACGACCAAGACCAGGATGACTTTCAATGAGAAACGAGAGTTTGAACAGTTGGAAAGGGATATGGAAAGTTTGAATGAAGAAAAAGCTGAGATTGAAACTGCAATGAGCTCAGGAACTTTATCGAATGATGATTTAATAACTAAATCGGATCGTATACAGGAGGTCATGGATTTAATAGACGAGAAAGAAATGCGTTGGCTTGAGCTTAGTGAAATAGGAAATTAAGCGATACTACTATAAAATTTAATACCGATTTCTGATGAGGTCGGTATTTTTGTTTATTAAGCTAATTTACTCTTATGAGAATATTATAGAAGTATAAGTAGAGGGCTTGGGAGTTGTCCCAAAGGCACAAAAAACACTTATTGGAATGGGCATTTACCCATAGCTCGGAAAAGCATTTAATTGAGGCGTGAGCATTTACCCATAGCCCATAAAGTCATCCTGATTACTATTCGGTTATAGTTTTTTGTAAGGAATCGATAGTCGCTTGTTGTACTTCAATTTGTTGTTTCTGATCTTCAATAATTTTGTTGTCATTACTCTTAGTCATCAATAACATGCCAATAAATAGGACTAAAAGCAGGTTAAGTACCAAACTAACGGTTTTTAAAGTGACAGCAGGCTTAACTTCTGGAGCCGGTTGCATGTAAGTCTCCATAAAAGCTGTATACGAACCAAACACATTAATAATGTCACGACCTTCGGGCGTTAAAACTAGGAAACCCAAACCTTGATCCTTTGCCCACTCGTTCGATAAAAACTCCTCGATAATCGATTCGTATATCGGGCTGTCGTCCTCGGTCTCAAGATGCTCCATTCCCCAACAAGCAATATCTAATGACTCATTTTCTGGCTGAGCGTAAAGGGCATCGAATATATAACTAATGAATTCTGTTCTTTCCATAGGATTATTGTATCAAAATTTGAGTCAAAGATAAAGGCTTTGTCTTTGAATCATCTAAATAAAATCAATTTTTAAAATTATCTGATGAATAGAAATAAGAATTATCTGATGAATAATTGATAGTTTATAAAATCATCGGATAAATAGATGTTTTCAGATGAATTGGTTCACGAATTATCCGATGATTAATAGACCGTTTATAAAATCATCGGATAAATTAGGAATTATCTGATGAATATTTGTACGTATGTTGATTCATCAGATAAATAGCTATCTGTAGAAATAAGAAAGCCACATTCTATTTTAAAATTATCCGATGAATATTTGTTCGTATGTAAAATCATCGGATAAATAGCTATCGGTAGAAATAAGAAAGCCACATTCCGTTAAGGTTGTGGCTTTCTATTAGTCTAATAATTATCTGATGAATATTTGTACGTATGTTAATTCGTCAGATAAATTGAAATAACAAGATTCGAACTTATTATTTGATTAGTTTGATGCTACGTTTTACGAAATTAGCCAACTCTTCGCCCTTAAGCATGTTGTTAGCCAATAGAGCAAGGTCGATTAATTGTTTTACAACTTGATTGTCCTTACCAAAACCTGTTAATAGGGCTTCGCGCTCAGCATTAATATCAGTAATTTGCTTCTGAACCTCAGTCATTTTGTCTTTTTCTTCCTGAGGAACTTCGTCTTCTTTCTTATCTTTCTTAAGAGCTTCAAGTGCTTCTCTTTCGGCAACTACTGGAGTTAGTTTTGCTGCAACTACTGCAATTTTATCGCTTAGTTCAGCATCTTTGCCTTCAATAATTGTTCCGATAAGAGCATGATCTGTATTCACAACCAAGTTGTACGAGTCTGGCATTTCGCCATACATCGCCATGCCTGGATTCATAGCAGCCATATCTTTCATACGACGCATAAACTCAGCTTGAGTAATCATTAATGGTTGAGATTCTGCTCCTAATGCTTCGAAAGCAACAATGTAGTTTACCTTCTCGCTTGGCAATTGTGAGTTGAAAACAGGAATCAAATCGTTTCTCTGCTCTTCGCTCAGGCTCGATTTTTTAACGTCATCTTTCTGAATCAATTTGTCAACAACATCAGAATCGACACGTACATATTTAGTTGTTGTAGTCTTCTGCTCTAAAGTGTTAATTAGGTGATTATCCAACTGGCTATCCATCAATAGAACATCGTAACCTTTAGCCTTAGCTTGGTCGATATAGGTGTATTGTTCTTCAGCGTTAGTTGAATAAAGACAAATCATGTTACCGTCTTTGTCAGTCTGATTTTCCTTAACGATAGTTTCGTATTCTTCAGTAGTGAAGTACTTGCCATCGGTGTTTTTAACAAGCATGAATTTTTTAGCGCGATCGTAAAACTTCTCTTCACTAAGCATACCATACTGAACGAAAATTCTCAAATCATCCCACTTGGCTTCAAAGTCTTCACGATCTTTCTTGAAGATGTCAAATAAACTATCAGCTACTTTTTTAGTGATATGGTTAGAGATCTTCTTTACATTTCCATCAGACTGAAGGTATGAACGAGATACATTCAATGGAATATCTGGTGAGTCAATCACACCATGTAAAAGAGTCAAGAATTCTGGAACGATTCCTTCTACCGAGTCAGTAACGAACACCTGATTGCTGTACAATTGAATTTTATTCTTCTGAATTTCAACCGAGTTTTTAAGCTTCGGGAAATAAAGAATACCAGTCAAGTTGAATGGGTAATCAACATTCAAGTGAATGTGGAACAAAGGATCTTCGCCCATTGGGTAAAGCTGACGGTAGAAATCGTTGTAGTTCTCGTCAGTCAAATCAGCTGGTTTTTTAGTCCATGCTGGATTTGTATCATTGATTACATTTAATTCTTCAGTCTCAACATCTTTACCATCTTTCCACTCTTTTTTGTTACCAAAAGTGATTTCTATAGGCAAGAATTTACAATATTTATCTAAAAGCTGTTGAATACGGCTTTCTTCCAAAAATTCTTTTTCCTCTTCCGAGATATGCATTACAATATCAGTACCACGATCAGCTTTCTCAACTGTTTCTAGTGTGTACTCAGGATTACCTTCGCAACTCCACTTCACTGCTTCAGCACCTTCTTTATGAGATTGAGTAATGATATCAACTCTATCAGATACCATGAAAGAAGAATAGAAACCTAAACCGAAGTGACCAATAATGGCATTGGCTTGGTCTTTATATTTATCCATGAATTCCTCAGCGCCTGAAAAAGCAATTTGGTTGATGTATTTCTCAACTTCTTCCTTAGTCAGACCAATACCACGGTCAGAAACAGTTAAAGTTTTAGCCTCTTTGTCGAGTTTCACTGAAACTTTAAGCTCTCCCAATTCACCTTTGAATTCGCCTGTTGCAGTTAAAGTCTTAAGCTTTTGAGTTGCATCAATTGCATTCGAAACAATTTCACGCAAAAAGATATCGTGATCAGAGTATAAGAATTTTTTAATAATCGGGAACAGATCCTGACTGGTAACACCAATTTTTCCTGTTGACATATTTTTATATTTTAAAAGTTATTTAAATTTTACGATTGAGCATTCATCAAAGCCTGTGCCATGATCTAGAGGCTGACAAAACGACATAGAATCAGAAATCTTAGCAGAGTGAAAGAAGGAGAGAGGTGACAATATTGAATATTAGAATTGTTTTTATAGAGCGTGTTTTGTCAGCCTGCCGTTAGGCGTGCTGTGGTTTCAAATTCATTGGTGCAACAAGGATCAGGCTGACTTGATTCTTTTGTTTACTTTTCTCATTTAAGAAGCATTGTAAATCATATTTTGCAACATTAATTTTATCCAAGCTTTTATTATCTTTGGGTTTGTAAAAAAGAATACTAACATTTATTGAGATTGATGATATCATTCTGTGATTGTATGGCATAGTACCGTTTAGGGTCTCATGTTTATCATTTCACTTCTTATATCTCATATCTTAAATCTAATAAATAATAACAATGAGCATACTAAGCGGATTAGAACCTAAAGTAATTTGGGAACATTTCGAGGACATTTGCCAAGTTCCTCGTCCATCAAAAAAAGAAGAAAAAATTATTGAATTTCTTATGGATTTCGGTAAGAAATTGAATCTTGAAACCAAGCGTGATGAGATTGGTAATGTTTTAATTACGAAGCCTGCAACTCCTGGTAAGGAGAATCTTAAAACTGTTGTTTTACAGTCGCATATGGATATGGTTTGTGAGAAGAATTCTTCTACAGAGCATAATTTCGATACCGATCCTATTATTCCTTGGATCGATGGGGAATGGGTAAAAGCAAAAGGAACTACTTTAGGAGCTGATGATGGTATTGGTGTCGCTGCTGAAATGGCACTTCTTTCTTCTACCGACCTTGAGCATGGACCAATTGAATGTTTGTTTACTGTTGATGAGGAAACCGGCTTGTCAGGAGCTTTTGCGCTTCAGCCAGGTTTTGTTAGCGGTAATATTCTTTTGAATCTTGACTCTGAGGATGAGGGCGAAATTTTCTTAGGTTGCGCTGGTGGTATCGATACCTTGGCTACAATGTCATACACAAGAGAAGCTATTCCTGCTGGTTATTTTGCTGTTCGTTTAGATGTAAGCGGTTTGCAAGGTGGTCATTCAGGTGATGAGATTAATAAGAACCGAGGTAACTCAAATAAGATTCTGAACCGTTTCCTTTGGGAGATCAACAAGAAGTACGATGTTCGTTTAGCTGATTTCGCTGGTGGTAACTTGCGTAATGCAATTCCTCGTGAGGCTTTCGCAGTCGTTGTTATTCCTTCAAAGTTTAAAGAGCAAATCCGTATCGATTTGAATCTTTACGCTGCCGAAATGGAAAATGTTTGGTCTATTGCCGAGCCAAAACTTAAGCTTGAGTTAGAATCTACTGATATGCCAGCTTTTGTTTGCGATAAAGCAACTTCAAATAATCTATTCGATGCCCTTTATGCTTGTCCACATGGAGTATTTACCATGAGTACTCGTATGCCAGGTATGGTTGAGACATCAAATAACTTAGCATCGGTTAAGTTTATCGATGGCGATGAGATCTTCATTACAACATCGCAACGTAGCGATGTTGATAGCGAAAAATACAATATGGCACAGAATGTGGGTGTAGCCTTTACTATGGCAGATGCCGAAATTGTACATTCTGATGGTTATCCAGGATGGGCTCCTAATCCAAGTTCAGCAATTTTGAAAGTGGCTGTTGCATCATACGAGCGTTTGTTCAATGTTGAGCCAATTGCACGTTCCATTCATGCAGGCTTAGAGTGTGGTTTATTCCTTGAGAAATATCCAAATATGGATATGATTTCTTTCGGACCAACTTTACGAGATGTTCACTCACCAGACGAGAGAATTAATATCGAAACAGTAGATAAATTCTGGAAGCACCTACTAGACATTCTAGTTAATATCCCTTCAAACTAATCTTTCATTTATAGATAAAATAAAAGCGATTCCCTTGTGGAATCGCTTTTTTAATGTCTTTAATTGTGAGTCTTTTAAATCTTTACACCATTATTGTGAAGAATGGTTTTAACCTCACTACCCAGCTCAGTATAGATTAGACTTACTTGTGCATTCACTTTTTCATTATCGATATCAAGTAATCCTAAAAGTACATAGGCAGAACGAGCGTCGTTTAAGTCTTCACGAATCAGTTCTAAAAGTATCTTAGCTCCAGAAACAGCCTCTTTATTAGAGATGACAGAAAGATTCACAAAAAATTGTGAGGCAGTACGAATAATATTGGCATCCTCTTCAACCTGAATAAATGGGAAAAGACCCATAATAGCCTTGGTCGATTGTTTTCTAATGTTAGCACTAAGAGCAGTCAACATTTTAGTCCGTTCTGTAGTTGAAGTGTTGGACATAAGAAACTCATACATGTCGAAAACGGTAAGAATCATGTTTTTATTCTGAGATTGACCGTAAAGCATGAAAGTTCTGAAACACATTACCTGTAATTCAGACTTGTTTAAAGTATTCCATTTTTCTTTTTGAAGGGCTATCTGATCGAGATAGCTATAGTCTTGCACTTGTTCTGACATATCGAATAAATTATAATGTGGCACAAAGATATAAAAAGCCTTGAAAGCACCTTTGAGCTTAAGCTCTGAAAATCAGTTTCTGTTTAATAATTGTGATAGTTTACTTCAATTAGAGAGCCTTATCTCTTTGCAGATAGAACATATTTATTACTTTTGTTGTCACGCAAAACAAGCCCAGGTGGCGAAATTGGTAGACGCGCCAGCTTGAGGGGCTGGTGGCCTTTTGGTTGTTCGGGTTCGAGTCCCGATCTGGGCACACTAAAAAATAGAAGCATTGCTATTGGGCAATGCTTCTATTTTTGTTTTAGTACTTTGACAAAAAGACAAAGAAACTTATATTTGAATTTGATAATTCTAGCTTTTTGCGTAACCTAGATCTTGATACTTCTACACTGTTAGGTGATATATGGGTAATAGAAGCAATTTCTTTCGAACTCATATTTAATTTTAAAAAAGAACACGTCTTAAGTTCTTTAGGACTTAGTGATGGGAAATCTGATAATAAGTTCTTATAAAAATTAGGATGTAAATTGTTGAAGTTGTGTTGCAAATCAGACCATTGTTTCTCGTTTACTTTTGAATTTAAATCGTCTATTATACTTTGTATTACATCTAAATTTGTTTTTTTTAGTTTAGGTTTACATGAGTTTAATTTTTCTGATACATTTTTTATTAACTCATTCCTTTCACTTAGTAGTATTGCTTTTGATGTAAGTTCTTTGTTCTTATTCTCAATCTTTTCAAGAAGTAGATTTTCCTTTAGGGTTTTATTTTCTTTTGAGAGTTTAATTTTCTTAACCTCTAGTCTTTTCTTTAAATAAAACATAGTTATTGCCGATATGAGAAGTAATCCCAAAAACAATATTAAAATAAAATAAAAATAATTTTTCTTTTTTTGAGTAAATATTTCTTGATTCTTATCATAGTTTAATTGTCGTATTTTGTTTGCAAATTCTTGTTTGCTATATAGTTTTATGTCGTTTAGTTTAGTTATACTGTCCTGTATCTTTACATGTTGTCTGTAATATTTTAATGCCGATTTGTGATCTGATATTTCTTCGTACATATGGCTAATTAGTAACAATATATTTAACCTGCCACCTATGTGTGAATTGGACAAATGTGTTTTAATAGATTTCTTGTATGCTTTTTCAGCTAAATTATATTGTTTTTTAGCTTGATAATATTCTCCATAACTACTATATATGTAAGCTAAATTTCTATGATTTTCACTGTTTTGTGTTATGTTTAAAGCTGAATCTAATATTAATTTTGCTTTTTCAAGTTCCCCTTTGTAGATATGTATACATGCCATATTGTTAAGAAATAATCCACACGTATTAATATTGCCATGTTGTTTTCTAAGCTCGTAAGCTTTTGTGTAGTATTCTAATGCCTTATTTAAATTCGTTTTATCGTACAATAGTCCCATATTATTGTAGCAATATCCAATTTCTTTAAATTTATTTAGTTGAGTGTATAGTTCAATAGCTTTTTTATAACAAATTTCGGCTTCTTTATATTTGTTTTGCAGGTATAGTATTTCGCCCTGATAATGAAATGAAGTGCCCATGTTGGCAGTATCTTTCATTAGTGCAGAAATTTCACCATACCTTATGAAATATTTTAATGCATAATGATAACTGGCTGCGTGTTTATAGTTCTTAGCTAAAGCAAAAGATATGTATTGAATAAGTGTATTGTAGTTATTTTGTTCGGCTAATACTAAAGCATACTCATAATAAAATGTCGATTCTTTAAGATCTTCAGATTTTAACTTATGTGCATTTTCAATTAATATTTCAATTTTAGTTTTGTCATCTTTCCCTTGTAGTTCTATCTGGAACGATGAGTAGTCTTTAGATATCTCTTGGCATATACTTGTGTTTGTATGCAAAAAGCAAATGATAATTAGGATATGGAATTTGATTTTTGACATCTTGTAGTTTGATGTGTTATGAGTCCTAAGGACATTTCTTTTCAAATCTAATCAAAATTTGTTATATGCCACTGTTGTCCCCATGTCTACACCTATTATAATTAGTATAATAGCAAATCTTTGTCCTTGTATTAGGAAAGCCATTTTGTGCTTAAGTTTCTTAATTTATGTCTAATTATCTTTTTTTATAAATTTTACTGCACTTGACTAATCTGTAGTGTTTATTACCAGCTGCACTTGTAATGTGTTGTTTGTTAGTTGTATGCAGTTGTTGTTATGCTAATGTTATGGTGTTTGAATGTTTTTGTAAATGTCTTATAATCATGCTTTGTTTGCTTTAATGATTAAATAGCGGTCTAATACTAAACCCAAATTGATAACTATGAAACGAAGCTTTACTTTTATTTTATTGGTATTCCTCAGCGTATTTTTTATGCTGCCAATGAGTGGAATGTCACAAATTAATCAGGATGTTAAGACCTCTCATGTTTGTTTAGGGCATGATCATGACGAAAAAGCAAAAGACTGTAAATGTACCGATCAGCATGAAGCATATTGGAAAGCTCATCCAGAGGCTTATCAACAGTATTTACGGGAAAGACAGGAAGCTTTAGCTCCTTATGTGGAAAAAAAATCTAATCCAATATCCCGATTCTTTAATAGCTTATTTGGAGCTAATACAGGTGATACGCCTTCTGTTAAAGGTAAATTACCTGAAAAGTTTATTATTCCTGTTGTTTTCCATGTGTTTGGAGATGTGCAGAGTGGTAAAACGATTACTTACGACAAAATCGAGAAAGCTCTTCAGAAAACCAACGAGGATTTTGCAAGAATATCAATAGGACAGGATTTGATTCATGATCGATTCAAAGCTGTTGTAGGGGAATTTTCAGTTGAATTTCGTTTGGCAAAAGTTGATCCTGATGGTAATGTCTGTCCTGGTGTCAATTTCTATCCAGAACAAAGTGGTTTTGGAAACGGTAGTGGATACGATCGTAAAATACAAAAATATGCTTGGAACAACAATAAGTACATGAATGTGTACATTATGAATGATCTGTATGATGATTATTCTTATACGAACTCAGGAGTGGCTTGGTATCCTATGGAATCTATGTCTAAGAATAATCTTGCGAGAGTTGTTTATAATGGTGCTTATATAAATGGGAATACTGATGAGAATTTTCGCCGAATTTTAACTCATGAATTTGGTCATTTCTTTAACTTGATGCATACTTTTGAAGGTGGTTGTTTAGAGAAACTTGGAGGTGACCAATGTGCAGATACACCTGCAGCGGATAAGTCCCAAATGGGAGTGGATGAATATAATTGTAATAATGAGTATACAAATACTCAAAATTTCATGAATTACACTAGTGACTATGAGATGTTTACCAAAGACCAGGTGATTAGAATGACCGCTGCTATGGAGCATCCTGCTCGTAAAACTTTATGGCAAACTGATAATCTGGTTGCTACAGGTGTAAATGATGGTTTCGCTCCAGGTAAGCTTGTTGAGTATGATTCATATGCTCTTGTTGAGGATTTAAAGAATGATGGTAGTATAGTGGACAAACTTACTATTACTCTTACTGAAGGTGCCGAATTTGCTAAAATAGAATTTGTGAATGGTACTGATTTCAAAATATCAGGACTTTCTCCAGGTTTAACAGCTGTAATTACAAGGATATCTGCTACTCAAGCAGAATTATCTTTTACAGGAAAAGCTACTAACCACGAAAGAGCTAGCTCTATAGAACAAAAGTCGAACAAACCTATATCTATAGAATTACTTCATTCTGCATTTACTACTGATATTGCTGAAATAAGAAATACTAAGGTTAATAAATTCACTATTAGGTACAGGGATGTGTATGATACTAAAATTGTGAATTTGCATGATATCAAAGCTGATGATGTAAATTCTTTTCAGTGGTTCTATTTAGGAGAAGGAGATGCTTCATTTGGTGCTTGGAGGACTAATATAGCAACTAGACCTGAAGATAAACTAAAATTAGAATCTTATGACAATGGTGTTGTCTGTAATGAAGGAACAGGTAAGGTTTCTTTATTAAATTATGGAGATGCAATTGAAAAAACATCATCATGGTATACATATGAAGGTTATCCTAATCAACCTACCATGTATAGTGATAAGTATACAGTATGGGCTGGTAAAAAAGCTTATATAGGTATTAAATTTAATGCTTATGATGATATCTATTATGGGTGGATTTCTGCTACTGTGAATGCTGAAGGAAACTCATTTACTTTGCATGAAGCTGCATATTATACTAAGCCAGAGTCAAAATTATTAGCTGGTAAGTCGCATGAGACGATGCTTAAGTTTGAAACTGATACTATTTATGAAGATGTTGTGAATAACAATGGTAGAATACAAGGTGAGCTTAAAGCTAAACTATTAAACTGCAAATTTTCTATCGATGAGAATTCAGTTCTTGAAGCTGGAGTACATTATACCATCTCTAATCTTCCGGCCGGATTAACTGAAAAAATAACAGTTATGAAGAATGATTATGTAAGTATTAGACTAATTGGATATGCTGAAACTCATAACAAAGCTGATAAGATTGATATTACTGTAGATTTTAAAGACAAGTTTTTTACTGGTGCAACAGCTAGTGAAATTAAAGGTGCTAGCAATCATAAATTCATTATAGAATATTTAGATCCATACACCATATTGTATAAAGACATAGCTGATATTACAGTAAATAAAGATAAAACTTGGGTAACTTTCAACCTTGATGATGAAGACTTTAGTTATGGTGCTTGGTTTAACGATGGTTTATGTAGATTCGAGACTTATAAGTCTTCTGTTGTGGGATATGATTCTGATTATCTTAATGCTAAGCCTGTGAATAAAGGTACTGCTATTAGTGCCGAAAGTGTTTGGTCTAAAGGTAAAGATTATCCTGATGAGATATATTTAACCTCTAATGATCCTGCTTATTCTGAGTTTAAAGGTGCAGATACATATATTGGTGTTGAGCTTATAAAAAATGAGTTAACCTATTATGGGTGGATTCATATAGTTACTAATGCCGAAGGTTCTGAATATTCTATTCTCGACTGGGCATATAACCAACAGCCGAATGCTTCTATTATTGCTGGCGAAACTACTATTAGCTCAAAGGCTTCTATTTTTATTGCAAATGATGAATTTGTAGAACCTTATGTAAATGATGGTTCGTTAGATGGTATTGCTACAGCAACACTTGTTGGCGATGAGTTTGCTTATGCTGCTGGTACTGTTCTTAGTGTAGGTAGTCATTATTCGGTTGAGAATATGCCTAAAGGATTGCGTGCTGTTGTAAAGATAGTCGGAATTAATAAGTTAGAAGTTAGTTTTAAAGGTAAAGCTATAGAAAACACAACATCTATTAATGGTAAAATTAGTATTTCATTAAAAGATAATGTTTTCGCTTTTTCTACTGCAAAAAATGTTGAGAAAAGTACTTTTCAAATAAACACCAAGTTTAAAGAACCTTGGGAAATTATTTATACTGACCTTGATGGATATTTAGTTAATGAAGCAAATGGATTTAAATGGTTTGGTCCTGCTCATACTTCACATGGCTTTGGTGCTTGGTGGTATGGAAAAGAGAATAAGGTTAAATTTGAATCTTATGAAAATCGTGTAATCTGTTATTCAGGTACTTCTAATCTTATACCTCTCAGTGCTGGTGTTGTTATCGGAGATAATTCTGAGGAATGGTATTTAGGTAAGGATTACCCTGATGAGCCAGATTTGATTAATTCAGATTTTAAAGAGTGGTTAGGGAAAGAAGCTTATGTAGGATTTTGTGCTTATCAGGATGATTTTAAATTTTACGGATGGATACGCATAAGTGTAGCTGCCGATGGATTATCGTACGAAGTGCTAGATTATGCTTATAACGACATGCCTGGTGCTCCAATTACCACTGGTAGTAAAGAGAAAAATGGTTCTATATTAGATGTAGCTGGTAAATTCCAAGAGACATATGACAATGATGGTGTCGTAGGTGGAAAATATGATCTTGCTATTTTCGATGCTAGTTTTGCTCCTAAAGTAGGAGCGAAAATGATAGCAAATACCCATTATACTGTAGGTAATATACCTACAGGTTTAGAACTTGATCTTACAGTTATTTCTAAAGATAGTGTTGTGTGTGTGTTAAAAGGTAAGGCCGCAAGTCATACTCAAACTAACAATGTAGATATAACAATAGAATTTAAAGATGCAGCCTTTACCAATATATTAGCTGCTGATGTAAAATTTGCTACTATTGCTTTACCAGTGAAATTCAGAAATGAGTATTCTGTAATTTATAAAGATATCGATGATATACTTTGTAATTCTACAGAGCCTAATAATTGGACCACTTTAAGCATTATACCTGATCTTCCTTTAATAGGATTATGGGCTCAAAGTGAGACTTCATTACGTATAGAAACTTATAAAACTAAAATTATATGTAATGCTGGTTCTTATAATATTAAACCTATAGAAGCTGGTCTTATTATAGAGGAAAATTCTGATACTTGGACTGTTTATGACGAATATCCTAACGAGCCTGTTATTATTGACGATGCATATAGTGCTTGGGCTGGGGAAGATACATACGTAGGTCTTTGTTTCGAAGATAAAGGTTTAAACTTTTACGCTTGGTTACATATTTCAGTTGCTAAAGATGGTGCATCATACACCTTATTAGATTATGCGTATAATGAAACTCCTAATCAACCAATTTATGCAGGTGCTAAGGAATTTATACCTATAAAACCTATAGTTAAATTTTCTGCTGATAAAACAAGTATCTTCAAATCAGAAACTGTATCGTTTAGCGATTATTCTACTTATGCTACTTCTTGGAACTGGACATTAAATGGTGGAGAATCTACAACTAGTGATGTTCAAAATCCTAAAGTTAAGTATACTCAATCGGGTATTTTTGATGTTAGTTTAACTGCTACCAATGAATATGGTGATGTTACATTAAGCAAAACTCCATATATAACTGTATATGATAAAGCACCACCTATTGCTGCTTTTACAGCCGATAAGTTGATTGTTGAAGTTGGTGGAACTGTTCAGTTTACTGATGCTTCGGTTCGTATGCCTTCTTCATGGGAGTGGAAATTTTCTGGTGCTACAGTTGTTAATTCTGACAAACAAAATCCAAGTGTTGTTTATAATACTGCTGGTGTATATAAAGTGAAACTTATTGCTGGTAATGCTTTTGGTATTAACGAAGTAACTAAGGAAACTTATATTACTGTAGTTAATTTATCAGCTGATGGATATTGTACAGCTCGCAATGTGATGAAGGATGATTGGTTAGAGATTAGAAGTGTAAAACTTGCTGATATTTCTAATGAATCTCTAAAATCTGAATATTCTGATTTTACAAGTCAGGTTGCTTATTTATCTGTTGGCAAATATTATAACATGGATGTTACTTTTGGTAACGGATGGGCTACTAATGGTTTGTATGTATGGATAGATTGGAATCAGAATCAACAATTTGATGATGATGAACTTGTATTTGATGCTAGAGATGAGAATGGAAGTAAACATAAGAGCTTTAAAGTGAATGTCCCTGATAATGCTAGTATTGGTAAAACATTAATGAGAATTCGTACAGCTTATGCATATTCTTGTAAACCTTGCGGAATAATTTCCTATGCTGGTGAAACTGAAGATTATAGTATTATAGTATCTAAAGGTGCTAGTACTATTGCTAGTTTTGTAGCAGACAGAACAAGTATTGTAAAAGGTGATAAGGTCTTATTTACCGATATATCTACTAATAATCCTAGCTCATGGTCTTGGGAATTTGAGGGAGCTGTTTCTACAACTAGTGACAAACAAAATGTAGAGGTTACTTATAATACTGCAGGTACATATAAGGTTAAGCTTACTGTAAATAATGATATTAATAGCGATTCAAAAGTTATTGAGTCATTCATTACTGTTACTGAAACTGCACAAACTCCAGAACCTCAATTTTCTTGTACATCAACTAAAATAGTGAGTGGTGATAAAGTTAAATTTGTAAATAAAACTCAGTATAGTAGTGATGCTACATATTTGTGGGAATTTAAAGGTGGCGACCCAGCTACTAGTACTCTTGTTAATCCTGAAGTGGCATACTATTATCAAGGTGTGTATAACGTTAAGCTTACTGTTACAACAACCAATGGTTCTAAGCATATTGAGAAATCAGATTTTATTGGGGTAATAGGAAAAAATGCTCCTGTTGCTGATTTTAAAAATGATAAATCAATAATTTTCGAAGGTGCTAGTATACAATTTACTGATTTATCGGTAAATAATCCTAATGCTTGGTCGTGGGAGTTTGAAGGTGCAGAAACAACGACATCTGATTTACAAAATCCTACTGTTGTTTATAAAAAAGCTGGAGTTTATAAAGTTAAACTTACATCTACTAATACTATAGGCTCTAATAGTGAAGAAAAGCTTTCTTATATAACTGTAAACTCTAGTTCGTTTACACCTCCAACGGGATATTGTGCTGCTTCACATGATTTTGCTGGTAATTGGTTACCTATTACTCATGTTAAATTAGGAGAAATTGATAATACTTCTGAATTATCTAATTATTCTGATTTCACTAATTTACGTGCCAATTTAAATAAAGGTGCGAAATATGTTTTAAGTGTAACATATGGTAATAATGCTTGGCCTAAAAATTCAATATTTATATGGATTGATTGGAATCAGAACCAAGTGTTTGATGAATCAGAACTTGTATATACTGAAAGAAATGAAGATAGCGATAGTTCTTGCGAATATACTCTTGAAGTACCTGCTGACGCTATTTTAGGAAATACAATGATGCGTATTCGGTCTGCATACCGTGCTACTGTCGATCCTTGTGGTTTAATTACTTATGCAGGTGAGGTAGAGGATTATACTATTAACGTAACCAATATTGTTAAGCCTATTCATTATGTGAATTTCATTGCATCAAATACAATTGTTGAAGAAACACATTCTGTTTTCTTTACCGATTTGTCTGAAACAAATGCAACTTCTTGGGCATGGAAATTTGAAGGAGGTACACCAGCTGTAAGTTCAGTACAAAATCCTGTAGTAGTATATTCAGGTGTTGGTTTGCGCAAGGTTGAACTTGCTGTTACTTATGCTGATGGTACTGTTTCTGATACAAAAGCAGATTATATTTCTGTAATTAAAGAGTCAGTAATTAAAGTTCCTTTAAATATTAAGTTGACTGAAAATAGAATAGATGAAAATTCAGCACTTAATACTAGAGTCGGTGAATTACAAGTTGTTGGTCCTGATCCTACTACTGTTACTTATAGTCTTGTAGCTGGTGATGGTTCTAATGATGTTGATAATGCTTTGTTTACAATTGATGGTAAAGCTTTAAGGGTAAACACAGCTTTAGATTTCGAAACTAAATCGAAATATTATATCAATGTAAAAGTTATAGATGCTAATAATGCAAGTATTACAAACAGTTTTGTAATAAGTGTTAATGATGTATTCGAAAATTCAGCTCCTACAGATATAATATTATCTAATAAAGAGATAGATGAGAATTTAGATGCTAAGGTAATTGCTACTATTAAGGCTGTTGATGTAAATGTTACTGATACACATACTTATAAATTAGCTTCTGCCGATGGTGTAATTGATGCTGATAATTCAATGTTTACTATAGTAGATAATAAGTTGAAATCAGTTGCTCAATTCGATTTTGAAACAAAATCGGAACTTCACATTAACATTGAAACATCTGACGATAAAGGAAACAAGTTTTCAAAAGCCTTTATTATTTCTGTTGTCGATATATTCGAAAACACTAATCCTTCTGCTATTAGTTTAACAAACCATGCAATTTCTGAAAATGCTGACTCTGGTGCCTTTGTAGCTCAAATTTCAGCAATAGACGTTGATGCTAATGAAAAGTTTGTTTACGAATTGTTTGATGGTGGTACTGATGCTTCTGCTGATAACAATATGTTTAAGATTGTAGGTGATGAATTATTTACTGATGCTGTATTTGACTATGAAACAAAATCTGAATATAAAATAACGATTAAAGTTACCGATAGTCATTCAGGTAGTTTTGCTAAGAATATACTAGTAAGGGTTGTTGATATTAATGAGAATAATAAACCTACTGATATTACACTAAGTTCAAGTATTGTATATTTCAAATTGCCTCTTAATTCATTAGTTGCAGACATTAATGTAGTTGACATAGATGCTGATGATACATTTGTATATCGTTTTTATCCTGCTGACGGTGTAGTTGATGCAGATAATGATAAATTTAGTATTGCTGGAAATCAATTATTGCTAAATGCTGATATCAGTAAATTAACTGGTTCTTTACATATCAATTTACGTGTTACTGACAAAGCTAATGCAGTGTGCACTAAGTCTTTTGTAATCAGTGTCATCCAGAATTTTGCTCCAACAGATATTCAATTAAGTAATGTGAGTGTTTCTGAAGATGCAAGTCTTGAAACCGTTATTGGTATTTTATCAGCTATTGATGCTGATATTGATGACACACACACATTTGTTTTTGCTGATGGAGGAACAGATAATGCTTCATTTACAATTGATGGTGCAGATTTGAAACTAAACACTGCTTTAGATTTTGAAACTAAGTCGACATACAGTATTAAAATAAAAGTTACAGATGCTGCAGGTGAAAGTTTTGAAAAAGCCTTCATAATTAAGGTAAGTGATGTGAACGAGGCTCCAACAGATATTCAATTAAGTAATGCGAGTGTTTCTGAGGATGCAAGTCTTGAAACTGTGATTGGTATTTTATCAGCTATTGATGCCGATATTAATGACACACACACATTTGTTTTTGCTGATGGAGGAACAGATAATGCTTCATTCACAATTGATGGTGCAAATCTGAAACTGAATACAGCCTTAGATTACGAAACGAAAACTTCGTATAGCATAAAAGTTAAAGCTAGCGATGTTGCAGGTGAAAGTTTTGAAAGATCATTCACCATTACTGTAACTGATGTTAACGAAAATTTTGCTCCAACAGATATTCAATTAAGCAATGCGAGTGTTTCTGAAGATGCAAGTCTTGAAACCGTGATTGGTATTTTATCAGCTATTGATGCCGATATTAATGA
>JADGEF010000040.1 GCA_016744515.1 Marinifilaceae bacterium
CATTTTTACGAAAAGTAAGAGAAGTAAACTTTAACAGAAAAACACCCACACAAAGCATTAAGCAAAGAAAGCCCTACTGAACTCAATCAACAGGGCTTTGAAATATCTTATTCTTTTTAACTACAGCGTAAAAGCAAAACTAAAAAGTAATTTTTCTTGTACAGGATTTAAACTCACTCCTGCTCTTACTGGTAATGAATATTCCTTGCCAAACTTAATCTTATCATATACGGTCATTCCCACATTTACAAGATTCAACTCGTCAGCATAAAAGCCTTTAGCTGGTGTCATTCCCACAGCCCAAGATACTTTTTTACCACCAATAAAATTAGAATAACCCAACTCTAGATAAGTAGAATATCTTTGGTCGTTATCAGCATTACGGTCATATTCTCCATAGAATAAAACTGATGTCATAATCGAAATAGGAAACTTTTCGCATCCTTTATATTTAGCTACAGCATCAAAGAAATGAACACTCTTGTCGCTATCAAAATCAAAGAATTTTGAATCTTCAAAATCGACATTTGGACAATAAAAATCGTAAAGACTAAATTGGAATAATGGTGTATTATAGCTCACATAGAAATCTACCTCCTGATAAGTTTCATCAATAGCATACGACCCCCAAACACCGTAAGAGAATTTTCCTGATTGGAAATTCAATGTCGGTTCAATACATGGTGCATTTCCCGAGAAACGTGCACGCCATACATGTCGACTTACCATATCGACACTTAGTGATATTTCCGTTTTTTTTGACTCATCTGCTGCTTGTACATTCAAAGTCAATAAGACTGCCATTGACAACAATAGCAAACTTCTAAAAATTCTCATTATTCCTTAGTGTTTATTTAAAGCTCTTTGATGTTAGAAATACGAAACATGATAATTATCATCTAAAACACTTGACTTACAAGGCTTAGAACATATTTCCTTTTCTCAAAATCGATGCAAAAATATGATAAAAATTGATTCAAAATAGCGGAAGTGAAAAAAATATAATATTTTTTTCTTAGACTAGATATCACTCAATTTAAACAGGACGATAAAACACTAAAAACAAGGGGTATATGAAGGACATTAGACTAAAAAAGCTAATGATCCAAATGTAGATACACATTTACATGACTTCGTAATAATCGGGCATTACGAACATTAATATCAAATAAACTATTAGGCCTGGGAAACCTGCACTAAAAATAGAAAATAAAACATAAGCCACACGAACAACTGTTACATCTAAACCTAGATATTCAGCGATGCCAGCACAAACACCAGCAAGCATTTTATTCGATGACCTCTGTAACTTTTTCTTCATAAGATTAAACATTAAATCACCGAAAACCCCACACAATTGAAATCATTCAGTATGATCTGTGTAAGATTATCGGCGAAACAAAAAACGCTTGAATTAATCGTCAAACTCTTCGTCGTATAAGTCTTCTTGGCTTTCTAACTCATCATTGTAAAAAGTCTCAGCCTCATCCATTACATCCTCTATAAGTTCCTTTTCTTTAGGTTCTTCGTCTAACCAGTAAATAGTTTGATTTGAGTTAAAATCCTCTACATCACATTCAATAATGCAGCGAGGATCCTTTGTATGAATGATAAACAAAGTGTCTGGTAATTCTTGCGAATTATCCGCTAATAAAAATTTAGGTAGCATATTTTTCGTTTTATAAAGAGCTTACGCAAAGATAAACATAGAAATCTTCTAAAGACAACAAAGCCAATAGAAAAACAAAAAAATATTGAAACTATTTCAAGATCATACCTGTAAATAAATAAAGACCAGCTTCCGCTGGTCTTTTCTATAATTAGTTAGTCAATTTAAATCGTACTAAACGAAGTGGAACTCCTGATGCTTTTTTCAAAGTCTGTAAGGCATAAATATAACCATCTCGAAACACCATTTTCGAAGGTTTAATTTGCAGATCATAATCATCACACACAAAACTACTTTGACCTACAAACTTCCCATCTTCCTTATAAATCCAAACATTAAATTTATTAGCATTCACCTCTTTCGGGAATTCAAAGAACAATAAGTTGTCATCAGAATCCTTTATAATATTTGATTATTCTTAGAATCGAGCAAGTAGCTGTTGTCTGATTCAGAATTAAAAAAGATACTTTCATTCATGTGTCTATTTTTTGATTTTCAATTACCACAAGGAAGTCGCCATCTTAGTTATATCCTTTTGTTTGGAAAAGTTTGCTAATGGCTCGTTTCATGCTATTTATTTTTTTAAATGAACAATACTTAATACTGGAGAGCCAGAATCGGAGTTTTCTTTTAATATTTCTAGTAGTTTATTTCTTGTGTTTGGTGACATAACCTTAGCATTCTGTAAGGAGTCAATTTTGATTTTATCCTGAAGATCATAAATGGGATGAACTGAATACCATTTATCCTCTTTTTTAAACTGAGCCTCATACTTTCCAAGTCCTGAAATATCATCAGTAAACGACAGCTTTTCACCCGTTCTTCTGCGACAAGCTAAATGACCACCAATAAATTTTTCTTCTAAGTCTATATTTTTCGACAGCATTGATATTGAGCCATCTTTCTTATTAAAACGTGCTTTGTATCGCTTCCTTTTATGGCCAAAATCAAAAAATAAGTATTGAGGACTTTCATAATAATCTGCTATAAAAAGATAATCAAAAAGCTCCCAATTCGCTGGTCTATAGTGAAGAATGTCAAAAGGTATTTTCTTCCCGATATTCAGATTACAATAAGGACTCACATTAAGTTTGGTATCCATACGATTAACTGTTGTACAGTTACCAAAAAGATAATCTATAAAGGATTTATTAATACAAACTATTGGGTCTATAGATTGATAGAAATTCCCCCATCCATCACCATGTTGACGTTTTCGTGCTGTTATTTCTTCTTCTCGTCCCGAATAGGATAGATCTGTTATTCTTTTAATTTCTTTAAAAGAGCTATCGGTAATAGAAAAATTTACGATCAAATTAGGATCATTACTTTCCGGACAAAAAGGAAGATTATTCATAAAAAAATGCTTCCCCAATTGCTGTATATTAGTGATATCGTGCAAATCGGCAGTCTTAAAAACACAACCTAAGAATTCATTATCAAAACTGTATTTTAATAATTGTTCTGTTGAATTCGAAAAGGCATAAATCTCTCGTTTTTCTTCATTGACAGAAATGGATCGGATTAGGCGGTACTCTCCTGGTCCACGCCCTATAGAACCAATTTGGCGAATGAACTTTCCTTTTCGTGTGTACTGTAAGAGACCACACTTCTGACTTATAAGGAAAATATACTCCTTCGTAATTTCTAGATCACTAATATTTGTTTCATGATACAAATAGTCAGGATGCATCTCCAGCCTAATCAGTTCAATACTATCGGCAATTTCACTCAGATTAAAAGCATCAAGCGTTTTATCTAGATTGTTAATGAGATCGACCTGATAGGGAATACTGGGTTTGTGTACTGTTTTGTTTTCCTTTTTCTCATTGCAGGAAAAAAATATTATTAAGATACCAACGAATAAATAAGTTCTCATATTTTATTTTTTTCTTCGTAACCTCACTCAATTTAGATGTTGCTAACTTGATATCTCCTATGATCTAATTAGTTAATTTAAATCGTACTAAACGAAGTGGAACTCCTGATGCTTTTTTCAAAGTCTGTAAGGCATAAATATAACCATCTCGAAACACCATTTTCGAAGGTTTAATTTGCAGATCATAATCATCACACACAAAACTACTTTGACCTACAAACTTCCCATCTTCCTTATAAATCCAAACATTAAATTTATTAGCATTCACCTCTTTCGGGAATTCAAAGAACAATAAGTTGTCATCAGAATCCTTAATCATCTGAGCAAAAATAGGAAAAGATATTGGGTCCTTGATTTTTTCGAGGTCGGCTTTCATCTCTATTAACACTTTCTCAACACCTCTTCCATTTTTTTCGGCATATTCACCTGATGCAATATCTAATTTCCTTTCTTTCAGGCTTTCAATTGCTTTTTTCTGAATATCCTTTTGTTCAGCCACAGAAATAGAGTTTGCGTCCCAGTCAATTTTATCTTTCGAATGAAGCGTGCCATCCAAATTAAATTGTAATATTTCGCCCGTAGTAGGAATTGCTATAATTAATTTTTGCCCCACACTTGCAATTTGGGGTGGTTTGATACCTGTAGACCTACTAAATGGCATGCTATTAAGTCCATACATCCCTTGCTTACCATAATTAAAAGAATAATTAAACATCTTACAATGTTCTATTCCTTTACAACGATCGGTAAAATGTTCCCAAATTATTTTTTGTTCATTTGTTTCATAATCAACAATGGCAACAAAATCCCTAAACTTCTCCTTCCAAATTACCCAACCAACTACAGCTATTTTATTATTAGGCAATGCAATCATCTGTCTGGTCATATAATCAAGCTTCAAAGTTTTGATGTAATTCCCATCAAAATCGAAACAGACCATATTGCCCATATTATCTAATCCAGAGAAAAAATTATCATTAATGATACCAGCTATATCTTTATGCTTCTTCCATAGTTTGCCATCTTTGCCAGTAATGCCAAATTCTTTATCAAATTTTCCATTCGCTGAAAATTTTGTGAAAAAATTACGATAAGCATTGTTAACCACAATAGATCCATCTGGCAATATTTTTAAAGATTTTCTTTGACCAATAGGTTTACCATACAAACTATCCGTATAGGTTTCAAAAACCTGATTCCAATTGTTATTCTGAGCGTATTCAGTGTCAGGAATTAATTTAACGGGTCCTTTTTTATAAATATCAATAAGCTTCTGTGCTGATACAGACATTATTATTGCTGAAAGCAAAATTGTTAATACAAATTTTCTCATCTTGTTATTATTTAATTAAACAAATGGTTGGGCTATAACTGAATTTAATTCACGTAAAATTCAGTCACTTTTCCTGTAGGATCAACAACATTGATTATCATCTGCTGATCTGACACAGGTAAATTAGCATCAAACTCCTCATCAAAAGCTTGTAGTATGCTTACGTCATTACCACCAATACCTTCTTTTGATGGAGAAAAAATCACAATAAATACCAGAACACTAGCGGCAATTAAAACATATGCCCAACTCATTCTAAAAATAGGACGTCTTCTATTTTTTTGAATTGAAATAGGCATGGGTGGAACTTCAATCTTATCTTGTGTTAACAAATTCAATGTATTTTTAATCTCACGAACCATCTTTTGCTGTGCCTTAACTCTCCTGAAACATAGATCACAACTAGCCAAATGATTTTTGATCAAAACAGATTCTTTCAAATTTGTTTCATCATCAATATATTTTTGAATTAAATCATCAGTTATACAGCTCATTATATTGACATTTAAGTTCATTTTCAATTTTCTTTAAAACTCTTGATAATGTTTTACCTACCGATGAAAACTTCATGTTAGTAACTTCAGAAATTTCCTTATAGGATAAGCCTTCGCTATATAAAACAACTAAAAATTTCTCTTGTGGTTTTAACCTATCTAATGCTTGGTTTAAATTCACTTTCATCTCTGATTGATCTTCACAAACTTCTTCTACAGAACAATCCTCGAGCAATTCAATAGTTTCAAATCTCTTCTTCTCTCTCCAATAGTCTATACACTTATTGTATGTTGCTCTATAAAGCCAACTTCTAGGATATTCCACCACTTCGTTCCTATTGATTTTATCGAAAAAATAGATGAAAACCTCCTGTACAATATCCGAAACAATATCATTGTCATGAATCATCTTTCGTGCGACACGAAATATAGATTCATAATTATCGGCATATATTTTCTCGAATGATTCCAATCAGTTGCTTTTAATACTTAGTCGTGATAAGATGCCTTTTGTGACATCAATATTTATTTTTTTTATAAAATTTATATAAATATGGTTAGAGAAATTCAATTAACATAGATTATTCACTTCGAAAAAAAGCAACATAGATATGTAACTTAATCTACACTTCCATCGTCATATACACAGATTAACATTTTCACACAACTAACATTGAAATAAGATGAAACGAATTAAAGAAATTAGTTTGTTCCTATTTGCGCTAGCACTAGGAACAACATCATGTGTAAACGCTCAGTTTTCTGGTGAAAAAGGTAATGGCAATGTTGTAAAACAAGATAGAGAGATTGGTCATTTCACTGCAATTTCAGCTGGTACAGGTCTTAACGTTTTCGTGGTGCAAGGCGAGAAGGAAGCTGTTACAGTTGAAACTGACGAAAACCTTCAAGATAATATTATCACCGAAGTGCATGGAGATAAATTAGTCGTGAAGGTTGAGGATCGTATTCGCAGATCTAAATCTAAATCTGTATACATTACTTTAGTTGATGTTAATGAAATTAGCATCTCAAGTGGTTGCGATTTTGAAACAAAATCTACGCTAAAAGTTAAAGAGTTAGATATTGAAGTTAGCTCTGGTGCAGATGCAAAACTAGACATCCATGCTGATAAGCTTTCATGTTCGGTAAGTTCTGGTGCTGATGCCGACTTATGGGGTACTGCAAACTACTTTTATGCAAAGGCAAGTAGTGGTAGTGATTTAGATGCTCACAAATTGACAGCCAAAATCTGTAAAGCTAAAGCTTCGAGTGGTGCTGACGTAACCGTAAATGCTACCGAAGAAATTGATGCATCGGCAAGCTCTGGTGGGGATGTAAGCTATTATGGCAATCCAACAAAGGTTGATGTAAACACCTCTAGCGGTGGGGATGTTAATCGACGCTAATACTCAATCGCTAAAAGAGCCTGTTCTATTGGAACAGGCTCTTTGTTTTTTTTTATTGTTATTGCGATGATCGATTGAACAGTGATAAACGCCTTACTTAAGGCAAATGCCCAACTTTATTAATGGTGGTGTTTTTTTTGCAAAAGGGATAGGAGCTTTGTTTGAGCTCCTTTGTCTTTTTTTTTGACAAAGAGCGAGTGCGGATAGCCCGACCCGAAGGGGGTTGCCCTACGTCTTATTTCTTCTTTCTTTTAGTCTCAACTTGTTCGATATAATCGTCTAGGCCTTCGAAAGGCATATAGGTTTTAGGAATACCTAGTTTTGCTGAGGGATCGTTTGCTGATAAATCATTTTTTGCGCCACATACTGGGCAAGCAACTGTATGATGATTGGTTATTTCTAATATATTAACTACGATTTCGCCTTTGCATTTCGGACATTCTATTATAACATCTTGATCGTTAAAATCCATAATATGTTTATTTATATGTGTTTTCTTCTTTACATTCTAAACTTTACTGCTCCAAATCTTTCATTGAGAGTTGAATTCTTTTTCTAGCCACATCAACCTCGGTAACTTTTACATTAACATGCTGATGCAATTGTACTACATCTGCTGGATTAGAAACAAATCGGTTAGCTAATTGTGAGATATGGACCAAGCCGTCTTGCTTAACGCCTACGTCTACGAATGCGCCAAAGTTTGTGATATTGGTTACAATACCAGGCAACTCCATGCCCAATTCGAGCTGATCTATTTTATAAATTCCATCTTTAAATTGGAATACTTTGATGATTTGACGAGGATCGCGTCCTGGTTTTTCAAGTTCTTCCATAATATCTTTCAAAGTAGGCAATCCCACTTCAGACGTTACATAGTCATTTAAACTTATTTTTGAACGAAGTTCCTTATCATTAATCAAATCCTCAACAGAGCATTTCTGATCTTTTGCCATTTCTTTAACGATACTGTATGCTTCTGGGTGAACGGCTGAGTTGTCTAAGGGATTTTTTGCATTCTGAATTCTTAAGAATCCTGCACATTGTTCAAATGCCTTTGCTCCCATTCTCTTGACTTTCATGAGTTGCTTTCGCGAATTGAAGGCTCCTTCTTCGGTACGATAATCGACAATGTTTTGAGCTAATTGTGGTCCTAATCCTGATACATAGGTGAGTAAATGTTTACTTGCTGTGTTCAGATTAACACCAACTTTATTCACACAAGATTCCACAACTTGATCGAGACTTTGTTGTAATAAACTCTGATCAACATCGTGCTGATACTGCCCTACTCCTATCGACTTTGGTTCAAGTTTTACGAGTTCTGCAAGTGGGTCCATTAATCGGCGACCAATGGAAACTGCTCCACGTACTGTTATGTCGTAATCTGGGAATTCTTCTCGTGCTACTTTAGAGGCTGAATAGATTGATGCGCCTGCTTCGCTCACAACAAAGACTTGTACTTTTCTATCGTAATGCAAGTTGGTTACAAAACGTTCCGTTTCACGCCCCGCTGTTCCGTTCCCAACGGCAATGGCTTGAATGTTGTAGGTTTCAACCATATTGGTGAGCTTACGGGCTGCCATTTTACTTTCATTTTGAGGCGCATGTGGGTATATGGTTTCGTTATGCAACAGATTGCCTTGGGCATCGAGACAGACAACTTTACATCCTGTTCTAAAGCCTGGGTCTATAGCTAAAACTCGTTTTTGCCCTAATGGGGATGATAGTAATAATTGTCGAAGGTTATCGGCAAATACGCGAATTGCTTCTATATCGGCAACTTCTTTTGAGCTTTTAGCAAATTCGGTTTCTATGGATGGGTTAAGTAATCGCTTGTAGGCATCTTTCTCGGCTATCTCGACTTGCTTTGAAGATGAGGTTTGACCTTTTACAAAAATTCGATTTAGTTTTTCTAAAACGTCATCTTCGTCGGGAGCAATTGAAACGCGCAATATTCCTTCGGCTTCGCCACGACGCATGGCTAACAGTCGGTGTGATGCTGATTTTTTCAGGAGTTCTTCAGAGGCAAAGTAATCTTTAAATTTGATACCTTCTTCTTCTTTTCCTTTTATTAGTTTACAGCGGATAGTTGCTTGGCGTTGAAAAATATTTCGAACAGAGCTTCGAGCTATTTCATTCTCATTAATCCATTCTGCAATAATGTCTCTAGCTCCTTGCAAAGCTTCCTCTTCATTGGCGACTTCGTTGTTTAAAAACTGAGATGCTCTAGATTCAGGATCGTTTTCGTTTTGAGACATTAGAATTTTTGCTAATGGTTCTAATCCTTTCTCTCTAGCTTTTACGGCTCTAGTTTTACGTTTTAGTTTATAGGGTAGGTATATATCTTCTAACTGATTAAGTTGCATGCAGGCATTTATTTTAGCTCGCAATTCATCGGTAAGTTTGTCTTGTTTTTCGATGGCTTCGATAATGCTTTCTCGACGCTTGTCTAGCTCTTTTAATCTAGCTAGTTCATCTTTTATATCTCCAATTTGCACTTCATCCAAACTACCTGTACGTTCCTTTCTGTAACGTGCTATGAAAGGAAGTGTTGCTCCCTCATCGAGCAATTCGACAGTATTTTTAACTTGAGAAGCTTGAATTCCCAAGCTCTTTGCTATGCTATTGATATAATTCATTTCTGTTGTTATAATATTTTTAGAACTAATGGTTTTGCATTTGCATTGCTTCCTTTACAATTGCGTTTCCCCTGCTTACATTTGCATTTTCCACACTTACATTTGCATTTTCCACTACTACAATTGCGTTTCCGCTACTTACATATGGGTTTCCTCTGCTTACATTTGCATTCCTTCGATTAACATCTCAAGTTTTCAAATAACCCCAATAATGAACTAATAAGTCTTTAAATAATTTTACTCCGAATAATTATTGCTTATCGAGGTAAAAGTCCACAAATTTTAATGTGGCATTTATCATGCTCTGACTATAAACAAGCAATTGATGTTAGAGTATTATTCTCCTAATGGCCTTGATCTAGCTAAAAATTATTCCATTTTATTTAAAGATCCTTTTGAAATTAAATTGGTGTTATTGATTATCTAAATATCGTAGTGCTTCTTGGGTTGATCGCTCAACACAGTCTTCTAATGAAAGGCCATTAAAGAAGTTTCCTGTGATATAGATTCCCATTTTTTCGGCTTGATAAATAATACTTGACATACGTTCTTTATGCCCAATTTTTATGAGAGGCAAGGTATGATTTGCTTTTACAGTTTGCGGTATTTTATCAACTCCCAATAACTTAGCCATTGTGGCTTCTTGTTCTCGATTGCTTATATCATCTTTTTGGAAATGACAGGCAAATCCTCGGTATTTTTCATTGGCTAGCACATCGCGTGTAACCATAGAATAACAGGCTCCCTGTAAAGGGATAACAAAAGTTAGAGGTTCAATTCCAGGTTTATCTTTATCAAGGATTAGGGCTGTTGATTCTAAGTTCTGAATCGGGAATTCATTCAATAAATCGGCTAATTCAGGATTCAATCCTTCTACTAAATTAACAAGCTGAGCAGGTGATGAAGCAAATGCTAGATCTTTGACAGAATATGAATTTCCATCCTCTGTACCGATAGAAAAACCTTTGGAATGTTCTAAAGAATTGGCTTTTGCATTGTAAGCAATATCGATGTTCTCATGAGCTAAAATAGCTTTAACTATAGAGGACATTCCATTCTTAAGAATAAAGCTTTTAGGATGATTTTTACTTTTTGTTTTTCTGCGTTTTAGAAAGTACTCAGCTGAAAAATTATCAGCATTTTGAACTATTACGGCTGAAAACATGCGTGTAAAAACTTTATCGTAATTTTTCTTTCCAAGTACATTAGAGAAATACTCTTTTACGGTTTTCCCATCGCGTTTAGATACGAACAATTTAGGAACATTAGCTATTAAGCTTAATTTCGAGATAGGTGCAAATAGCTTCTCGTGCTTATCTGTGAATAGTTTCATGCTTAGCTTTTCACGCGCAATTATATCAGCTTCTAAAGCTATGCTTTTTATTAGGTCAATCGTATTTATGTAACTCGAATAGAAAGTGTGAGCACCCATTTCTACCCAAAAACCATCATCCCCATAGAGGGTATTCAAACAACCTCCTGCCTTATCCTTGGCTTCTAACAACAGTACTTTTTTACCCGATTGAGCAATTTTAAATGCCATTGTTAATCCACTTATTCCAGCTCCTACAATTGCAATGTCGTAGTTTTCAGAGAGAGTCTTCATGGTTTTATTGCTAGATGGTTAAATGGTTTTATTGCTAAATTTATAAATAATTCTATTACTATATGGTTTTATTGTTTGACCATTTGACAATTCAACCATCTGACCGTTTAACCATTAAATTCTATTTTTTCTTAAAAGGTCGTTTTTTGAAGGGCTTCCTAGGTCCTTTTCTTCTTGCTTTAGGGTTGTATACAGGGGCTTCACCTAGTTCTGCAGGTACAGGAATTTTATAAACTTCCTTCTCAATTAAATCTTCAATATTCTTAAAATCCATCTGATCTTTCTCAGTAATAAAAGTCAAGGCTACTCCTTCAGAAGCAGCACGAGCTGTACGTCCAACTCTATGCACGTAATCTTCAGCATCTCTAGGTACATCGAAATTAATTACCAAATCGATTGAATCGATATCGATACCACGTGCAATAATATCAGTTGCTACAAGAATTTGATATTTTTTGTTTCTGAAGCCTCTAAGGACTTCTTCACGTTCGTTTTGTTCCAAGTCGGAATGAATGCCTTCAACTGCAAATTTCTGACGCTTTAGATCTTTGGTCATCGCCTTTACATTCAGCTTCGTTGAAGAAAAGATGATGACTGATTTGACGTCTTTATCTTTTAGTAAGGTTCCAATCAAAGGGATTTTTTGAGTATCATACACCATATAAGCTGCTTGAAGCACACCTTCTGCTGGTTTCGATATAGCGATATTAATACTCTCAGGATTAACCATTATGCTACTTGCCAATTTTCTCATTTGATCAGGCATCGTTGCTGAGAACATCAAGTTTTGTCGCACTTTAGGTAGATGATTAACGATTTGCATCAAATCTTCATAGAATCCCATGTCAAGCATCCTATCTGCTTCGTCAAGAATCAAATGCTTCACTTGTTTGGTATTTACATAGCCCAAATTTAAATGAGAAATAAGACGACCTGGTGTCGCAATTATAACATCGGCACCTGTCATCAGTCCCGTTTTTTGCTGATCCCAAACCGAAGAATCACCGCCACCATAAACTGAAAGCGATGAAATAGATAGGAAGTAAGCAAAACCCTGCATTTGTTGATCAATTTGCAAAGCTAATTCACGAGTAGGAACCAATATCAAGGTACTGAATCCGTCAATTTTATTTCTTTGGATTTTATCCATGATTGGCAACAAATAGGCCGCTGTTTTTCCGGTACCTGTTTGCGCACAAACGATTAAATCCTTATTGTCTATAATTTGTGGTATAGCCAACTCCTGAACTGGAGAGGGTGTTTCGAAGCCCATAGCATCAAGACCATCCATGATGTCGGGACAAAAGTCAAATTCTGAAAATTTCAAGTTATCTGAAAAATTATAATATGAATACTCTGAAATATGAGACTAAGTTTTCTTCAATTTTCTAGCTTCCATGACTTACAGAACCCATCTCACAATATCACCTAATCGGTGCCTTTACTAGTCGTCTGTCAGTTTGCTTTGACCACTTTTAAAGACCCATCCGAAGATACAAAAAAGAATTGAAACGTATCATAAGATAGCTTCATCCAAATCTTCTCCTCATTATTTGATTAAAGTTTGGCTCGATTAAGAAGCCAAACTCAAATTGCTATTTCTTACTCCACGTACAATACTAATCCTTTCAGGTAATCTCCCTCGGGATGGAAAATATTTACAGGATGATCGGCTGGTTGATTAAGCTGATGCAAAATACGAACACGACGTCCGGCATTAGCTGCAGCAATAAAAACAGCTTTTTTGAATTCTTCTTTACTCACTGCTTGCGAACAAGAGAAAGTAAACATGATTCCTCCTTTTTTAATGGCTTGAAATCCTTTCAAGTTTAATCGTTTATAACCTTTAAGTGCATTTGACAAAACTTTCTTATGCTTTGCGAATGCAGGAGGATCTAAAACGATTAAATCATATTTCTGATCAGAATCATCCAAATATTTAAACGCATCAGTAGCAAATGCTTCATGTCTCTTGTCATCAGGAAAGTTCAATTCTACATTTTCATTGGTTACCTCAATAGCTCTTGCTGAACTGTCGACAGAATGAACCAAATTGGCACCTCCACGCATGGCATAAAATGAGAAGCCACCTGTGTAGCAAAACATATTTAGAACTGAACGTCCTTTTGAATAACGCTCTAATAAAGATCTGTTTTCGCGCTGATCGATGAAGAAACCCGTTTTCTGTCCTTCTAACCAATCGACCTTAAATTTTAAGCCATTCTCTATAGCTGTAAAATCCTTAGTTTCTCCCAATAAATACTCGTTAGTTGGCTCAATTCCCGATTTGAAAGGAATCGTACTTTCTGATTTATCGTAAACTGCAATAAGCTCATCGCCTAAAACTTCTTTCAGGGCTTCAGCTATTTCGACACGATGCAAATACATACCCACAGAGTGTGCTTGTATAACAGCTGTTCCAGCATAAAAATCGACAATTAAACCTGGTAAGTTATCACCTTCGCCATGTACCAAACGGCACACATTATTATTCTCAATACCTAATAAACCAATTTCACGACGTACACGACAGGCTGAAGCTAATCTTTCTACCCAAAAGTCATTATTAATCTCAACTGGCTCGAAACTTAAAATACGAACAACAATAGAACCAATAGCAATATGTCCAACTGCTAAAAATTCCTCATCATTATTATAAACCGATACCAAATCCCCTTCTTCTAAACCTTCATCAATGCGTGCAACAGCCCCTGAAAAGATCCAAGGATGAAAACGTTTAATCGCATTTTCTTTATCTTTCTTTAATACAACTTTGGGATAACTAATCATGAAAATTCTTATTTGAAATTGACTCAAGCATAAGCTTAAATCCGTGTTATTTTAATTCTAAATTATGAAAAGCCAAATGAAATTATTTGGCAATACTGGCTTTTAATGCTTCATAAATTTCCAAAGAAACCCAAGCATCGGTTGCAGCATATCGCAATTGTCCAACACTTAACTCAGTAGCTTCCCAATTTGAGACTTGCTGACGTTTCGAAATTCGAATTTGTAAAACAATAGCAGCTAACTTCTTAAGCGAGAAGTTTTCTATTCCGAAACTTAATACATATTGCTGAAGTTCTAGAAATGAGTTGCCATCAAAATCTATAATACTCTGAAGACCATGAATATCATCTTTAATAGCTGCACCAACTTTTATAATTTCAGGATCACTTAACAAATCAATAATAGGAAAAGGTAAACCTATCCTGTTCAATCGAAATAAAAAGCTTTTTTCAGAACTTGATAATTGTAATAAAGCTACAGGATTACCACTCCCCTTGGTAAAAGAGGGTTTAGTTTCTGTATCAAAACCCAAAACAGGAAATTGTTTCAGATAATCAACTGCTTCTTCTAGGCCTTCATCACTATCTATTATCACGATTTCACCTTCGAAAGCTTCTAATGGGAGGTCGTTTATTTCGTCTTTTGTTATACTCTTCTGAAAACTGATCATTCTTTATATTTTTCATCGTCCGCTGATCATCTGCAGGCTGGTAATTGTATATGCTATCGACTAGCTATTCTTCTTCATTTCCCCACTTACTGCTGAAACGAATCCTTAACCATTCAAATCATCTTCCAACTTTTCTGGATGAGCCAATAAATAATGGATAGCTCTCAACGAATTGACTATAGCTTGTCCCCAATATTGATAGAAACTATTATTCAAATCCCAAAGGGCATCGTTCATAATCTCAACACTTCCAATACGGTAAGAGGTTAAAAAATCTTTGAGATCTTGGTAGATATCAGCAAAATTCTCTGAAATTGAAGCTACCATAGGCTCATCGCTCTCACGCATACTATCATCAGAAACTTCAAGATACTCGTCGTTTGCTCCCATTTTCTCAATCACGGCTGTTCTGATATATTCCCAGTCGCCTTCGCTTACAAACTTCTCAATCTCTCCTTCAAATTCATTCTCAACCTTTGGTAACAAACTTGCCTTTAAATATAGTAAGGGCAATAGTTTTTGTGAACGATCGATAAAGTCCATTTTTGAGATTTTAACACTCGACTCTATGAGTAAACAAAACTCATTAGCAACTGTCACAAATTCTATGGTATTTTTATCGTAAACCTGATGTTCAAAATTATCTTCCATCTCTCAATTTATAGTTTAATACCAAATAACATCAAAAACCGATCTTGTAAGATGTTTCTTTTCAGCTATATCTTCGTTAAAAAAGATTCAAATCCTAAGTGTCCACAAATTATACTGATTATCACAAATTCTTTTTTTTATGTGATTATCCATCTGTTATGGTCTTAATCTAGCTAAAAACTATTCCATTTTATTTAAAGATGATTTTGAAATTAAATTGATATAATCATGCAAAATTAAAAAGATTTTGACAATAATGATTGATCTTGGTACAAATCTCACGGATTCAAGTTAATCGAATCTTATTATTTTCAGAGGTTTTAACTTCGTCATTGTCCATCATGATACGAATAACTTCCAAAAGTTTCTTTTCAGGAAATTGACTTGACTCTACTAAGTCATAAACTGAGCTTTCTTCTTTTGCCAAAGTCCCCTTCACTTCAGACTTAATTTCTTTGTATATTTTATTCTTAATCCCCTCATCATTTTCCTTACAGATATCGCATTCACCACAGGTTGGTGCATTTAGTTGCCCAAAATATTCTAACAACATTTTTGAACGACAATCATCAATCGATTCTGCATATTGAATAACAGCATTTATCTTTTCTTCAAACCGCTCTTTTCTTTCTTGATAAACTTCCTTCGTAAATTTTAAATAATTCAGAGGCAAGCGTTCTTGCGTATATATAATGAAAGGTGTTTTCTTTCTTGGAATATACTTTATAATGCCTTGCAGAGACAAATCCTTCAAACTATCGATCAAGACCTTTACATCAATTTTCTTTCGATATGCTAAAGAATCTAAATTAACTGGCACATAATCGGTAAACAACCCCGTATAAGTTCTAAGCAAGAGTTTTATAAAATCTTCTTGTTTTTTATTTGCTTGTTGATATCGATATAAATCATCACGTTTAACAACGAAATGCAATTTAGTAGAATGTTCCAAATCATCAGTTATCTCAAGATAACCCGCTCGTTGTAGTATTTTCAAACTATTATAAGCTTGAAGTACATTGAATTTAAATTTCTGACAGAAAACTGCCAAATTAAAATCGAAAACAGCATCTTTTCCTGCACCTTCTGCTATTTGCAGAAAATTACCAACGGCTACATAAACTCGCTTTACAGTTTCAATTTCAGGATATGAGGTTTTGATTCTTTTCAATAATTGAACCTTATCAGGATTAGAATAAAGCATGACAGCATAAGCTCGTTTCCCATCACGACCTGCACGACCTGCTTCCTGAAAGTAAGCTTCAAGCGTATCTGGCAAGTCAAGATGAACCACGGTACGAACATCAGATTTATCAATTCCCATACCAAAAGCATTCGTCGCAACCATAACCTGAACAACGCCATTTCTCCATCTCTCCTGCCTCATATCCTTTACGGCATTATCGAGACCTGCATGATAAAATTCAGCCTTTACCTGATTCAACTTTAAAAACTCAGCAATTTCTTTACATTTTTTACGACTCCGCACATAAACGACAGAACTACCTATTTGCTTTTTAAGGATTTTTAAGAGATATCGGTTTTTATCCTCAATATTCCTGACGAGGTATGATAAATTTGAACGTTCAAAGCTTTTTCGGAATACGTTTTTCTCTTTAAAGCCCAATCTTTCCTGAATATCATCTACAACTTCAGGAGTTGCAGTAGCCGTAAGAGCCAAAACGGGAACTTCTGGTAATAGCTCTCGTAATTGGGTAATCTTTAAATAAGATGGACGAAAATCATATCCCCATTGAGAAATGCAGTGTGATTCATCAATAGCAATCAAACAAACATTCATACTCAGTAGCTTTTCCTGAAATATAGGCGTCTTTATTCTTTCTGGCGATATATAAAGAAACTTGTTCTTACCATAAAGGCACTTATTCAAAACCACCTCAATTTCATCGCGAGTAAGACCAGAATAGATCAATTCTGCCTTAATACCTTTCTCCTTTAAGTTTAAGACCTGATCCTTCATTAAAGCAACCAAAGGAGAGACAACGATACAAAGTCCATTCATAACCAAAGTTGGCACTTGAAAGGTTAAAGATTTACCTCCACCAGTGGGCATTAAGCCTAAAGTATCACAACCTTTAGCTACAGATTGAATAATATCCTCTTGCAAAGGACGAAATTCATCGTAACCCCAATATTCTTTTAAGACTTTATGATACACGCTCATTTAACTCGGAATTTCAAAACATTGCTTTACAGAAAAGCAAATAACCCCAACAACAAAGGGATATAGAATTATTTTAAAGATTTAAGATACAGATAAAAATATCAATACAAATATCCTAAACAGACAATATTTTCGTACAAATCTAAACATCTAAAATCAATTAACACTTTTTTAGATTATTGAACAAGACTTATCACACTATTTTTTCGTATTTTCGCATGCAATTTATATCTAAAATCATCGCATAATGTCATTCGTATCTGATAAAATTGTTTCCGATGGATTAACATGACAACCAACAATTAATATTAGGACTGATTGCCGATAATATTTGAGTTAAAACATATTTAAAGCCTAGCCATGACAAGAAATATCATCTTACTTATTATTCTTCTAGGATTTATATCATGTAACTCAAAAAACACCCTCGATAATCCTATTATTGCAAAAGTTGATGATTCTTATTTATACCTTAATAAAATAAGAGAGCTTATACCCAACAATAGTTCTAAAGAAGATAGCATCAGAATTGCACAAAATTACGTCCAACAATGGATAAGCAAGCAGCTCTTAGTATCCAGAGCTGAACTCAACCTTACAGAAGAAGATCAAGATGTAGAAGAAATGGTAGAAGATTACCGCTCTTCTCTTATCATACACAAGTATCAACAGCATTTAATTGAGCAAAAACTCGACACTATTGTTTCACACACTGAAATAGACAAATACTACCGTGATTACCCTGGTAATTTTCTATTAAACCGTAATATTGTTAAGGCTGTTTACATCAAAATACCCAAACCTCTTCCACAAGCTAAAAAGATCAAACAAATCTATAAATTAAAGAAAGATGACGATTGGGATAAATTAGAGGACTACTGCTTTCAAAATGCCACAAAATTTGATAATTTTAGCGAGCAATGGATATATTCTCAAACCTTACTTAATCAAACGCCGATTAAAGTAAGTAATGAGGAACGCTTTCTACGAAGAAATAAGTATTTCGAAACAGAGGATAGCACTTTCCATTACCTAATAAACATTCAAGATTACAAACTAAAAAAGGAAATAGCTCCCCTATCATTTGTAAGTGAGGATATTCGAAAAATTATTATCAACAAGAGAAAAATACAGTTTATTAAGAGTATGGAGGAAAGTATCTACAGAGATGCCGAATCAAAAAACAAATTCAAAATTTATTAAACTAGCACATATGCGCAATATTATTTTTAAAGTCTGTTCGTCATTAGCCTTACTGGCTATCGTTTTTACAACGAGTCAAGCACAGGATAATTCGATTGATAAGATTATTGCTGTAGTTGGCGATCAAGTTGTCTTAAAATCTGACGTAGAAAATAGTTTCCTTGGTTATAAAGCTCAAGGCTACAAATCTGGAAGTGTCGATTTTAAATCTGAAATCTTTGAAGATCTTTTGATTGAAAAGTTGATGATAGCTCAAGCACAAGTCGATAGTGTCGAAGTTACAGAACAAGAAGTTGAAAATGACCTTCAACGTAAAATTGAATACTATATTCAAAAAATTGGCTCTAAAGAAAAGCTTGAACAATATTTCAAGAAAAGCATTTCTGACATAAAAAATCAAATGCGTGACATGACACGTAGTGACAAGATAAAACAGAAGATGCAAGCAGAGATCACAAAAAACATTTCAGCAACTCCAGCTGAAGTTCGTGATCTTTACAGTAAAATATCTCAAGATAGCTTACCTACAATTCCTGGTGAAATGCAAATACAGCAAATTACTAGAAGCCCTAAAATAACCAATGCTGAAAAAGATAGAATTCGAGAGAAACTTAGAAGCTTACGTGATAGAATTATGAAAGGTGCGAATTTTGCTACATTAGCTGTTCTTTATTCTGAAGGTCCAAGTGCTCCTCGTGGTGGTGAGTTAGGATTTACTCCAAGATCTGACCTTGTTCCTGAATTTGCAAATGAAGCTTTCAACTTAAAGCCTGGGAAAGTTTCTAAAATTGTTGAAACTGAATTTGGTTTCCATATCATTCAACTCATTGATCGTAAAGGTGAAAGAATAAATGTCCGCCATATACTTCTTAAACCACGAATTAAGCAAGAAGATAGAGTTAGAGCAACTGAAATATTAGACAGTATTGCTGACTTGATTCGTAACGATAAGATAAAATTTAAAGAAGCTGCATTCTATTATTCTGATGATAAAGACACAAAGCAAAATGGCGGTTTAATTGTTAACCCTAATAATGCTAGTTCAAAATTCACGAAAGATGCTTTACCTCCATCAATTGCAAAAGAAGCTAACAAGCTTAAAGTTGGTGAAATTTCAGAAGCTTTCCTTGATGAGCAAAGAGGTCAAGAAACCTACAAAATCATTAAGATTAAGTCACAAACTAAGCCTCACAAAGCTAACTTAGCTGATGACTGGAGTCAGTTTGAAAATATGCTTAAAAACAAAAAGCAACAAATATTACTAAGTAAGTGGATTAAAGAAAAACAATCATCAACATACATAAGTATTGATGATTCTTACAAGAATGCCACATTCAGATTTAAAAACTGGATTAAGTAATACTAAAGCACACAAAAATCAGATGCAGCTCTAGTTGTGTCTGATTCTTTGTTTTTGTTATTCATGAAAATTTAAATTTTCCGGAATGAATTTTAAAACTGAAGTTGAGGCTGCAGATGCCTTAAAAAGTAAATATGATGACTTGCTTTCCGAAATCAAAAAAAAGATTTACGGACAGGATGATATCATTAAACAGGTCTTAATTTCTATTTTCAGCAACGGTCACTGCCTTTTGGTAGGTGTACCTGGACTAGCAAAGACTCTACTCGTTAATACTATTTCTCAAGCTTTAGATTTAAGATACCAGCGTATACAGTTTACGCCAGATCTAATGCCTTCGGACATTATTGGTACTGAAATTCTAAATAGCGATAGACAATTCAAATTTATTCAAGGCCCTTTATTTGCAAATATTATTTTGGCAGATGAGATTAATCGGACACCTCCTAAAACGCAATCAGCTTTACTTGAAGCCATGCAAGAAAAGGAAGTTACGGTCAATGGAAAAACTTACAAGCTCGAAAAACCATTCTTTGTTCTTGCAACTCAGAACCCTATTGAGCAAGAAGGCACCTACCCTCTTCCCGAAGCTCAACTCGATCGTTTCATGTTTAGCATCTATCTTGACTATCCTAGTTTTGAAGACGAAATTAGTATCGTTGAAAACACAACATCTGGAAAAACTTTTGAGATAGACAAAATCATGTCGGCTAAAGAGATTAGCTATTATCAAGCTTTGATACAAAAGGTCCCGATTAACAGAAATGTACTAGAGTATGCTGTAAGTTTAGCGGCAAAAACCCGTCCTAACACAGAACATGCAAACCCAATAACAAACAAATATATTAACTGGGGAGCAGGACCTAGAGCTTCGCAATTTCTTGTTATTGGAGCCAAAGCTCATGCCATTATATCAGGAAAATATTCTCCCGACATCGAAGATGTTAAAGCTGTAGCTGTTTCAATTCTTCGCCACAGAATAATGAAAAACTACAAAGCTGAAGCAGAAGGCATCAGTATTGAAAACATTATTGAAGAACTTCTTAAATAGAGAAGAAGTCATAACTTTATATCAAAATCAAATCACTCCTAAGTTATCATCAATGCCCAATATTGTAAAAAAATATTTACCTCTCATATTGCTTATGGTGATTTTATTGCCACAAGCCTCAATCGCGCAAAAAAAATCTAAGATTGATATTAAGAACTCTAATTATTTAAAAATTGATCGTGATCTTTATCCAGATATTACAAAATTTATTGGTCATGTTTTTCTGACGCATCAAAATATAAAAATGTATTGCGACAGCGCCTATCGGTACGATAAAAAAAATGAAATAGAAGCCTTTGGAAATGTGCACATTATTAATGCCGACACAGTTCATATTTATGGGGATTACTTAAAATACGCTGGTGATAGTCGTCAGGCAGCTTTGAAAAATAACGTCACATTAAAAAATAAGAATGTGAAGTTGACTACGGACAAACTTGACTATGACATGGATCTTAATATAGGTTACTACGATAAAGGAGGAACTATAGTGGACTCTACAAATGTATTAACAAGTATTATTGGTCGCTATTATACTAAGCAAAATCTATTCTTCTTTAAGGATAGTGTGATACTTGAAAATCCAGATTACACCTTGTATTCTGACACTCTACAATACAACACAGAAAACAAGATTATTCATATCCTTGGACCAACAAGAATTGAAAGTGAAAAAGAGACTCTTTATAGCGAATTGGGTTGGTACAATACACAAACAGGAATCTCTCACTTACTAAAAAAGAATACAGTTAACAGAGAAACCTACCAAATAAAAGGTGATAGCATTCATCTTGACAAGCATAACGAACTTGCTATGATCTATAGAAATGTAGAACTGCAAGACACTCTTAACAAACTCATTGCAAGAGGTCATTATTTAGAGATGCATAAAGATACTGAGGAGGCCTTTCTTACCGACTCAACACTCTTTATTCACATAAACGCACAAGACAGTTTATTTCTACATTCTGATACGCTTAGATTTGAAAAAGACACAAACAATTTTAATAGAATATTAGCTTACAATAAGGTTAAATTCTTTCGTAAAGATCTTCAAGGTAAATGTGACTCGTTAAGCTACTCGCTTCAGGATTCTACTATGAGAATGTTTCACAATCCTATTGTCTGGGCTCAGGGAAATCAAATTACAGCAGATACAATAAGTATTGAAAGTCAAAACAACGCAATTAAGTACTTACATTTTAGAACAAACGCTTTTCTATGCTCAAAAGAAGATAGTACGCTCTACAACCAAATAAAGGGGCGCAACATGCTTGGGCACGTTAATGATAATCATTTAGACAAGCTAGATATTATTGGTAATGGTGAAACGCTTTATTTCCCAAGAGATGATAACGATATTATTGTAGGGATGAATGTAGCTAAGAGTAGTAAAATTAGTATCATTATAATAGGGCGAAAAATAGAACAGATTCTATTTACTAAAAAACCAGATGGCAATATGTACCCTCTTTTTGACATCGTCAACCAGAAACGTTTCTTAAAGGGTTTTGAATGGAGAGACAATATACGCCCAAAAACAAAAGATGAGATATTTATTTGGGAATCTTCAATTATTGAACTCCAAAATAAACTTAAAACGCGATTAGAAAAGATTATTCCAGAGGAATTAAAAGAATAATTCTACTGCAACATAGAAACAAAAAAAAACGTGAGATTTAATATCTCACGTTTTTTTTTAATATTCGTCTTCGTTGAATAGAAAATCTCCTTTGCTTGGATAATCGGGCCAAATATCTTCAATACTCTCATACACATCGCCTTCGTCCTCTATCTCTTGCAAATTCTCGATAACTTCTAATGGCGCTCCCGAACGAATTGAAAAATCAATTAATTCATCTTTGGATGCTGGCCATGGCGCATCTTCTAGCTTTGTAGCTAATTCTAGGGTCCAATACATAGTCTTATTTTTGCTTTTTTTACAGTTTGCGAATATAATTTTTTTTTTTTGATCTACAAGTTTGACTCCCACTTTATTTCTTCCTTACCCATATCTATCAAAACTTTACGAGAAAGAATAAATAAGTAATCTGACAGTCTATTAATATATTTCAACAATAATGGATTAACATCTACCTCAGAAGTAAGCTGGTTCGCTCTTCGTTCAGCTCTACGACAAACCGTACGAGCGATATGACAATAAGCATTAAGAGGATGACCTCCAGACAAAACAAAATTGTTCAACTCAGGTAGACTCTCATCCATTCTATCCATTTCTTTTTCTAGCAATAAAATGTCATCTTCAACAATTACTAACTTCTCTTTTAAATCGGATTTTGTATCATCAGTAGCTAAACGAGAACCTATCAAGAATAACTTATTTTGAATTTTAAGCAAAGTCTCACTCGATTTTGTTTCAATTTCGTGAGATCTAATCAATCCAATATAAGAATTCAACTCATCTACCGTCCCATATGCTTCAAGACGCAAATGATGCTTGGGTACACGAGTCCCACCAATTAAACCAGTGGTTCCAGAATCTCCAGTTTTTGTATATACCTTAAATTTTGTCATGATTGTGTTTTTATATCACTTCTAGAAAACCAAAATAAAGTTCAAATATCTTTTTTTCTATCAGTTACACAAAGTTAAAATTTAGACTCACATTTCATAACAATTATCAAAGATTTTATATTAATAATTTAAGGCTATTTATATGAGCTAGCACTTAAGTAATAATCTTGTTTATTCAGTCCTTTTCGAGCGATTAGAATCCCAACATCAAACAAATCTAAACTCACATTAAACCGATCCATTTTCTTCAGGCGATCCCATAGCATAATCATTTTCTCATCCCTATGGATATTTTCTACCACGAGATAAGATTCCTTATTCAGATACCTATCTAAATTATTCTCAAATTCTATCAAGATATTTGTACCAGCCGATCTTGAAATATGAATAAAATCAAAAGCAGACTTGTTAATCAAGCTAAAATCACAATGCTGCACATTAGAGATTCCTTGTTCATTCAGAATTAATTTCGCAAAATCAGATGAAAATTTACGAGAACCTAAACTCAATATATCTCGTCGACTATCAACCTTTGCCAAATAGGACAAAAGTAGTCCTGAATCATCACCTATAATGGCAAGATTTCTGGGATTAAGATGATTCACCAGACGAAATAAGAATCGATACATGTGAGTACAATCGTTCAATCGATCTAATTCATTTTTCACGCAAAATCTATCTTCTTCGCTCAAAGATTTCTCTCTACTCTTTTCTTTAAGATCAGAAATTACTTTTTTACATTGTCTTTCAAGTTTTTTAAAAGGGTAATAATGCATCTTCGCCTCTATCACATATCGAACTAAATGATGGATATAGGGAGAGTCGATCCCAAAGCCTCTGTAATGTCTAGAAACTAGTCGAGTAAGTCGTTTTTTCACTTGGTACTTTAAATGAGACATCTAGCTATTATTTAAGATTCTATGCTGAAGATAAAAAAAATATTAAAATCTATAAATAAGCAATTCAATACAATTACGAATTTAATTGTATTTTTGATTCTGTCAATCAATATTCGCAAGCTTAAATCAATTATTAAATGTCAGAATTAGCAGGACAGGATATAAAATTTTTACCAGGAGTTGGCCCCAAAAAAGCCTTACTCTTAAAGCAAGAACTCTCTGTTCACAGCTATGAGGATTTGCTTTACCATTTCCCCTACAAATATATTGACAGAACCAAGTTTTATAAAACGACTGAAATACATTCTAAGCTACCTTACATTCAAGTAAAAGGTAAAATTACCGATATGCAAACCGTTGGTGAAAAACGCCAACAACGTTTAATTGCAAACTTCACAGACGGACATGGCACAATTGAATTGGTTTGGTTTAAGGGAATAAAATACGTTAAGTCGAATATTAAAGTCGATACAGAATACATTGTTTTTGGGAAACCTGCAGAATTTAATCATCGTATAAATGTGGTTCATCCTGAATTGGAAGAATGCAAAGCAGTCAAGAATAAAATTCAAGCATCACTACAAGCCTTCTATCCTACTTCGGAGAAAATGAAAGCAGGCTTTGTAAATTCTAAAACCATACATAAGTGTCAGGAAGCCATTTTAAATTCAGTGAATGGTAAAATCCCCGATACTTTACCTGCATATCTAATAAAATATCTGGGCGTAATCAATTTACACGACGCTCTCTTACAAATTCATTTCCCTGAGAATGCTGAACTTCTAAAAAAGGCTCAATACCGTTTAAAATTTGAAGAACTCTTCTACATTCAATTGGCTACTCTGAAAAAGAAGATGAAGAGAAATATCCTTTATCAGGGACACCAATTCATTAAAATTGGCGACTATTTTAATTCATTTTTCCAGAACAATTTACCCTTTGAATTAACTAATGCTCAAAAACGAGTTTTGAAAGAAATTCGCAAGGAAGTTGGCATAGGAAAACAAATGAATCGACTTTTACAAGGAGATGTTGGAAGTGGTAAAACCTTGGTAGGACTTATGAGTATTTTAATGGCTCTTGACAATGACTGCCAGGCTTGCCTAATGGCACCAACTGAAATACTTGCCACACAACATTTAGAAACAATTGCTGAATTTCTAGAAGGCATAAATGTAAATATTGCTCTATTAACAGGTTCTACAAAACCTAAGGATAGAAAGATTATTCATGAACAACTTTTAAGTGGTGAATTACAGATCATCATCGGGACACATGCACTGCTTGAAGATATTGTTCAATTCAAAAACCTTGGGTTCGTTATAATAGATGAACAACATCGCTTTGGAGTTGCTCAGCGTGCTAAATTATGGGCGAAGAATCCAATTCCTCCTCACATTCTTGTAATGACAGCTACACCTATTCCAAGAACTTTAGCCATGACACTTTATGGTGATTTGGAGGTTTCTGTAATAGATGAGTTACCTCCAGGTCGTAAACCAATTCAGACTGTTCATTATTTCGAAAACAAACGACAAGAGGTTTACAAGTTCATGAAAAAGCAAATAGACTTGGGACGTCAGATCTATTTGGTTTATCCAATGATTAAGGAGTCAGAAAAGATGGATTACAAAAATCTTGAAGAAGGTTATGAGTCTGTAGCTAGCTTTTTCCCTCCCGAAAAATATAGCATCAGCATGGTTCATGGTAAAATGAAAGCTGCCGATAAAGAAGCCGAAATGCAACGATTTGCAAAAGGAGAAACTCAAATAATGGTAGCTACTACTGTGATTGAAGTCGGTGTAAATATACCTAATGCCTCAGTAATGATTATAGAGAGTACCGAAAGATTTGGTCTATCTCAACTTCATCAACTTCGAGGACGTGTGGGACGTGGCGCAGATCAATCATACTGCATTCTAATGTCAGGTTACAAACTATCAAATGAATCGAAAAAACGCATTGAAACCATGGTTAGAACTAATGATGGTTTCGAAATAGCCGAAGTAGACCTAAAACTTAGAGGACCTGGTGATATTGAAGGCACTCAGCAAAGTGGAATTGCTTATGACCTGAAAATTGCCAATTTGGCTAAAGATGGTCAAGTGTTACAATATGCACGTGACATTGCTCAAAGCATACTTGATAAGGATCCATTGTTGGAGAAAGAAATTAATCACACATTAGCTAAACAAGTAAAACGCTTAAGTAAAGCTCAATTCAACTGGAGTGTCATTAGTTAAAATCATCCTCAATATCAAAATTAATCATATTCAATAATTCCACTGGTCTATTAGACTTACGGAGAATATCAATTTTAAATTACAATCAAAATCTATACACAATGAGAAAAATCACCCCTATTATTTTGGCTTTCCTTTTCTGTGCCTTTTTAGTGCCACAAGGAGCAAAGTCTCAAGTCAATTTTGAAGTTGACAATTTCAATCAACTCGATTCTGTTAGCGTATTTTCATCAGCATTCGGTTTTGCACGTATTGGTGGTGAAAATTATGCTGGGGTTCGTCTTAACCCAGAACTACGTCTAGGAAAAGTGGGTGTAGGTTTCGATATTCCTATTTATTTCAACCTTGACGATGGTAAAATGCACACCGACGAATTCAAGGGCGGAACAGGTTTACTTCGAATGATTTCATATTTAAGTTATGGTCGTAAGAAAAAAGATCCTGTTTACATTAAAGCAGGTCAGCTACGAGGAGAACATGTAGGTTATGGTAGTTTAGTTAATAACTACAGTAACTCTATGAGTTTTGAAAAACGCAAAACTGGTGTTAGCTACGATATCTGTATCAAAAAAATGTTTGGTGTGGAAGGTATGTATAGCGATTTCAACACAGGTTCATTTAACCTATTTGCCATTCGTCCTTATGTTCGCCCATTTGGAGCTAGCAAAATCCCTGTAATTAAGACTCTTGACATGGGTTTCACTTACGTGAAGGATAAGGATAAAACTAAACGCTACGATGAAAGTAATGATATCAATCATTTTCTTGAAGATGGAATGAGTGCTTGGAGTTTAGACATGGGAATTACATTGATTAACTCATCAGTTTTTAATCTAAATACATATGCTCATTATAGCACATTGAGAAAAGTAAAATCAGATAGCTTGAAAACCTATTTTGCAGCATCAGAACCACCAGTGAGGTATGGTAATGGTACAGGAACTGGAATTGGTTTAAATGCGAATATGAAAGTAATCGGGAACCTATTTAAGCTGAACGCACGTATCGAACGTCTTTGGTACAGCGATAATTATATGCCACAATTCTTTGATGCTATGTATGAGCTTAATAAAGATGCTAAGATTGCTCGACTAGGTACTGCTGAAAAGCAAGAAGGCATCTATGCTTCTTTAAACGCAAGTATCTTAGATAAAATTATTGTTGGCGGTAATCTTTTACTTCCAGATGATATTAGTGAAACATCTCCAGCATTCATGCAATTTCATTTAAGAACCAAAGATCTTTTTGATAAAATCCTAATAGAAGCTAGCTACAGCAAAGGAAATTTAACTAAGCTAAATGATGCTTTCGATTTTGATGAGAACTCTCTTGCTCTTGTGCGTTTCGCATACAAAGTTAGCCCTATTCTCTATACAGGTATTGATTACCGTTGGACTTGGATAGAAAAAGATAATGGCAAATATAAAATTGACAATTCGGTGATGCCCTATGTGGCTCTGAAATTCAATTTCTAAAACCAGTATAAAAATATCTAAAAGTGGAATTTGCATCGTGCAGGTTCCGCTTTTTACATTCCAAACAAACCTTCTGATTAATTTCAAACAAAATAAATACACACCTTTTTAAGAAAAATGAGATTCAACAATCAAAAGTTCTTACATACTCACATAAGTGGAAGCCCCCTCTTCCTTAAAATCATTCTAAATTACCACGTTTGCGAAAAGAATATAAAATAATGATTTTTTTCTCTAATTCAACAAACAGACTGTGTTAAACACAGATAGATAAAAAATTGCTATCTCTAGTTTACAAAAGAGGCGAAGTCCCTCTATTTAAACAAATAATAAATAAACTTATCCCCTAATGCTATCTGAGCTAAAGTGTTATTTTTGTTGACGTGTGATCTAAATTTCAGGTATTTTAAAATCTAAACTAACTAGTTAATCACATAAAAACTAGATAGATAATACAATTACTCGTAGATTTAACTTGAATTAAAATCACATTTATCACCAGTGAGATAAATTATATGCAGAATAACAAGCAAATAGATCACGTAGGAACGATCTCTGATATAAAAGACGAGAAGATAACTGTCAGTATTTTAAATATTTCGGCATGTGCTGGCTGCCACGCTAAATCTGCTTGTTCTATGTCTGATATGAAAGAAAAAGAAATTGATATTATTGACTATTCAAGCTCATTCAAACTAGGAGAAGAAGTTAAGATTGTGTATCAAGAATCGCTCGGATGGCTAGCTCTTTTTTTAGCATATGTACTTCCATTCATTTTAGTCCTTATCACTCTTTTTATTGCAACAGCTTTTACTAACGAGCTTATTAGTGGTTTAATAGCATTGGGCATATTATTACCTTATTATAGCTTGCTATATCTTTTTAAAGATCGACTTAAAAAAACGTTTTCGTTCACAATACATAAAATTGTAAATATTTAAAACAATGAATACTATAGTAATCACTATTCTTGCTTTGTGTGCTATTGGTGTTGCTGCGGCAATCATCTTATACTTTGTAGCACAAAAATTCAAAGTGTATGAAGATCCTCGTATCGACGAGGTGGAAGAAG
>JADGEF010000180.1 GCA_016744515.1 Marinifilaceae bacterium
TAGCGCACTTGACTTCGTATTGCCTTCCCTCCGATTGGGCGACTCAGTTGTCTTTCAAACTGACGGAAAAGTTTGCATGCAAGGCAAACAAAAAGCTGTTACAAGGGTAACAGCTCTGTTTTTAACACAAATTATTTTATCATAAATTTTCAAATCGATTCTCTATCAATTCCCAATCAATCAACTCCCAGAAATTCTCTATATACTTTGGTCTAGCATTTTGGGTATCTAAATAATAAGCATGTTCCCACACATCCAGAGTCATTACAGGTTTTAAATTATTGCAAAGAGGATTCTCTGCATTAGCCGTTTTCACAATTCTAAGTTTATTCTCAGAATCAACTACTAGCCATACCCAACCAGAACCAAAAAGAGTCGCTCCAGCTTTCGAAAATTCTTCTTTAAACTTTAAAAATGTACCGAAGGAATAAACTATAGCATCGTACAATTTATTTCTAGGCTTTCCACCACCTCTAGGTTTAAGCGCCATAAAATAGAAAGTATGATTAAAAACTTGAGCTGCATTATTAAAAATCCCACCATCTGATTTAAGAATGATATCAATCAAATCTGCGTTTTCGAAAGACGTTCCCTCAATCAAATTATTTAAATTATTGACGTAGGCCTGATGATGTTTTCCGTAATGAAATTTAAGAGTTCGTTTAGACATAAGAGGTTCCAATGCATCTAAAGCATAAGGTAACTGAGGAAGTTCGTGTTTCATAAGTTTGTTTATTTGATGTACCCTAATTTCACTATAATTCTTGAATAAGGCAAAAAAAAGATCGACTCTCGAATAAATTCGAAAGTCGATCCCAAAATCAAAAAAACAATAAACAAAACTAATCCTGAAAGCGCTTTAACGCTTCCTCCCAATTAAGCACTTTAAAAAACTCTGAAATATAATCAGGTCTTCTATTTTGAAATTTTAAATAATAAGCATGTTCCCATACATCCAATCCTAAAATTGGCGTTCCTTTTACTTCTACATCATCCATTAAAGGATTATCTTGATTTGGAGTAGAACAGATTTTTAAACTACCATCAGATAATTTTACTAACCAAGCCCAACCTGAACCAAATCGCGTAGCAGCTGCTTTTGAAAACTTCTCTTTAAATTGTTCAAAGCCACCAAAAGTATTATTAATAGCTTTTTGCAATTCTCCAATAGGCTCTCCTCCTCCATTGGGCGACATTAGCTTCCAAAACAAATCGTGGTTATAATAACCGCCACCATTATTTCTAATTGCAGATGACTGTTTTGAAACACTTGCTAGAATCTCACCAATACATTTTCCGTTAAGATCAGTACCAGCAATTGCTGCATTCAAATTATTAGTATATCCAGCATGATGCTTTGAATGGTGAATTTCCATAGTTCTTGCATCAATATGTGGCTCTAAAGCATCATATGCATACGGTAATTTAGGTAATTCAAAACTCATATTCTAATAGTTTTAATCAGTAAAAGAAATTATCAAACTTGATTATTCTTATTTAATCTCATTAATAATAAAACAAATTTATATTATAAATAAATCTCCTCCAAATATTTTAAGACTTATTTATCTTTTATTTTTTCAAGATTTTAACATCTCATACATTCTTCATCACTTTTACTCCCTTAAATAAAGAATCTCAGATGATTTTTTCTCTTACAATTAATAGTTTACTTAAGTCTATTCTGTAATTTCGCTGCGAATTAAACATCAAGAAAGAGAGACGTGAATAAAAAAATATTAAATATCGCCCTACCCAATATTGTGAGCAACATTACAATTCCCCTTTTAGGAATAGTAGACTTGGCACTTATGGGACATTTAGGGGAAGTAGATTTTATTGGAGGAATTGCTTTGGGTGGTATTATTTTCAATTTCCTCTATTGGGGATTTGCCTTTCTGCGAATGGGTACTAGTGGTATTACTGCACAAGCCTACGGAGCTAGAAATTTAAGCGAAAGTATCCTTTCACTTGGAAGAGCTTTACTCGTTGCAGCAGCGGGTAGTATTCTTATATTATTACTTCAAAAACCAATTGCACTTTTAAGCTTTAGTTACATCGATTCAGAAACCTCTGTTGAAAACATAGCCCTATCCTATTATAATATTAGAATATGGGCTGCACCGGCTACTATATCTTTATATGCTTTAACAGGTTGGTTCATTGGCATGCAGAACTCTAAGATCCCAATGATCATAGCGATTATTTGCAATGTTATTAATATTAGTCTGTCAGCCTATTTTGTTTATGGACTAAATCTTGATGCTAGAGGTGTTGCCCTGGGAACAGTAATTGCACAATATTGTGGATTGATTCTAGCTTCAATATTTATTTGGCGATACTATAGAAGGTTGTTCAAATATTGGACAAATAAAGGTTTATTAAAAGTTAAGGAACTAAAACATTTCGTATTGGTTAATAAGGATATTCTTATTCGTACGCTTTGTGTCATCTTTGTCTTCACTTTCTTCACAACTGAATCTGCAAGTACAAATAAAACAATACTTGCAGTTAATTCACTTTTACTACAATTCCTTTTCTTCTTTTCATATCTAATGGATGGATTTGCTTATGCAGCAGAGGCCTTGGTCGGAAAATCTGTAGGAGCTCAAAATCGCAAAAACTTCCTTACAACAGTTCGTTACTTATTTATTTGGGGAACTCTAATCAGTTTAATTTTCACTTTATTTTATGCATTTGGTGGCAATTGGATTCTTTCCATGTTGACCAACAGTACAGAAATAATAAGTGCTGCTAGCCCCTATCTAAAATGGCTAATACTACTTCCAATATTGAGTTTTGCCTCATTCCTTTACGATGGAATTTATATTGGAGCTACGGCTTCTGTTTACATGAGAAAAACAATGATGGCGGCAACTCTTCTAATTTTCATTCCAGTTTACTGGAGTCTGAAAGATATCCTATTGAACCATGGACTCTGGATTGCGATGCTGTCGTTTATGCTTGCAAGGGGAATATTTCAAGCAATATATTTCAAAAAAGCAATCTTGGTTAGGTTCAAATAAAAGATTGACTTATAGTGCTAACTTTTCAGTAACTGAAACTGGTATAACTTAAGCAAAAGTTCTTCTAGAATAGGCGTTATTGTCTCTATCTCTTGATCATCAACGCTTAATTTAGCTGTTACATTTTCAATATCACTTGCAACATATGAAAGTTGAATTAGATCAATATTAGATTCTAAACATGCATACAGAACTGCTGCCCCTTCAGAACTAATTACTTCAGGATAATTCTTAATGTAGATTTCTCCTATCTGAAAAAGATTAGCAGGAATTGTATTACATGTCATTCCGCTAACTTTTCTGAATGAAGTCAATATCTCTGAGTAATCTGAAGAATTTTCAAGAATTCCATTTTTAAAAGGATGCTCATCTTTAGAAATAAGCTCGAAATCAAAGAATGATTGAAAACCTGAATCAAAAATAAAACCTACATCTCCAAAATAATCATCTATTACATTAACAAGACTCCCAACCTCCGATTTATCATTAAGAGCATACGATCTTCCTATATGAATAACAAGGTCATAATTTTTACGCTGAATGGCTTTATTTATCCAATGGCTAGCGATACTGCCTCCATAACCAGATATTAGAATATCAAATTCGTTTTCAACTAATTGAAATCGAGCATAGTTTTTTCCATAATTATCAATCAATTGGAGTTGACTAATAAATTTTTGTAAAGAGATAAAAATGGGACTAACAATTAAAATATCCATAGCAAGTACTTAGCAATAACAAAGCTTCCCTAAATTTGCTCAATCGACAAAAATATACTTAAATTTGCAAGCTTAAGCTGATAAATTGATAGGCCTAAATAGAAAAGGGAATCAATTGAATTTTATCGAACGATAGTATTTAAACACAAATTATAAGATGGAATTTTCAACTAACGAAACGGAAAATAAAGGTTTCACAAAAATAGAAAAATTCAACCAGGAAACGACTGAGCAACTCATGTTTCATTACAATAAAGTATTGGAACTTTTGGGCGAAGATGTGGACAGAGAAGGACTTATTAAAACCCCATTAAGAGTTGCAAAAGCTATGCAATTCCTAACTCAAGGTTACCATATCAAACCAGAAGACATTTTGAAGTCTGCAATGTTTAAAGAAGATTATCGCCAGATGGTGATCGTTAAAGACATTGAAGTCTACTCGATGTGTGAACACCATATGCTCCCTTTTGTAGGAAGAGCTCATGTTGCTTATATACCTGATGGAACTATCACCGGACTTAGTAAAATTGCACGTGTGGTTGATGCCTTTGCTCGCCGTTTACAAGTACAAGAAAGGTTAACAACTCAGATTAAAGATTGCATCCAAGAGACTCTTAATCCTCTTGGAGTAGCGGTCGTTATTGAAGCTCAACACATGTGTATGTCTATGCGTGGTGTGCAAAAACAAAATGCAATTACAACAACATCTGATTTTACTGGAGCTTTCGAAAAAGTCGCTACACGCGAAGAATTCATTCGACTGATCTCTACAAAAACTATATAAATTACTAATTTAACGATTGATAGGTATCAATACTAATCGAAAGCTATGAAAGCATATGTATTCCCTGGGCAAGGAGCCCAATTTGTTGGTATGGGCAAAGACCTATACGAGAACTCTGAACTTGGTAAAGAATTATTCGACAAGGCCAACAAAATTCTTGGTTTCAACATTACTGAGCTAATGTTTAACGGAACTGACGAAGATCTTAGACAAACTAATGTTACTCAACCGGCTATCTTTCTGCATTCAGTTATTCTAGCAAAAACTTTGGGTGATGATTTTAAGCCAGAAATGGTTGCTGGTCACTCTTTAGGTGAATTCTCTGCACTTGTTGCTAATGGAGCTCTTTCTTTCGAAGACGGATTAAAGTTAGTTTCTCAACGTGCCATGGCTATGCAGAAAGCATGTGAAGCTGAGCCTTCAACTATGGCAGCGATCATCGGTCTTGATGATGAAACTGTAGAAAGAGTTTGTGCAGAAATTGAAGAGATTGTAGTTCCTGCAAACTTTAACTGCCCAGGTCAATTGGTTATCTCTGGTAGCATGAAAGGTATCGAGATTGCTTGTGAAAAGTTAAAAGAAGCTGGTGCTAAGCGTGCTTTACCACTAAAAGTTGGTGGTGCATTCCACTCTCCATTAATGGAGCCTGCACGTGTTGAGCTTGAAGAAGCTATCAAAAACACAAACTTCTCTACACCTACTTGTGCTGTTTACCAAAACGTAAATGCTAAGCCAGTTATTGATCCAGAGGAAATTAAGAAAAACCTTGTTGCTCAATTAACTGCTCCTGTACGTTTCACTCAAACGATGATGAACATGATCGCTGATGGAGCTAGCTCTTTCACCGAAGTTGGTCCTGGTAAAGTGATTCAAGGTTTAGTTAAAAAAGTTGATCGTAAAATGGAAACTGCTGGTGTAGATTCATACCAAGCATAAGCCAAAATATTGATCTTAGGGTCAAAAAAAAGAGATCTCAACTATTTGAGATCTCTTTTTTT
>JADGEF010000041.1:0-6447 GCA_016744515.1 Marinifilaceae bacterium
CCATCCTTATCGGCTTGTTTGATGTTTTTAACAAAGTTAAAAGGCGTTCCTTCGTAGTAATCTTTGAATATTTCTACCAATTTATCCATTGTCACTTTTGCATCAGGTTCTACCGAGAAAGGGTAGTCTTTTGCTGTAGGATCAAGATCTAAAGAAGGAGCAACCATTGAAAGTACACGCCACTCTCTACGGCGAGATGCTATAGAACGACGACTTTTAGGTGCATATGCATAATTCCAACGGAACGTTTCCTTTTCAGGATTGTACCAGCCATTCTCTTTGGCTACATCGAAGATATTTGAAGAAGCCATAAAGTAATCGCTATTTTTTAAATCAATTTCCTTGATGGTTGAAGCATTGGCATTAACCGAAAGGTGATCGTCTGGAACACGTTGAGCAACCCAAACTGCACCCACTCTACCCTTACCAGGACCAACAATTTCGAAGTGCCAGACCTCTTGTTTATCAGCAATTGTAAGACATTCTCCAGAATCTCTCCATCCGTACTTTTTTAAAAGCTCATCAGCCATTTTAATCGCCTCACGAGCTGTTGTGCAACGCTCTAGCATCAACTGTTGAAGTCTTTGACAATCGATTAAACAGGCTTCAGAATACAATTCTTTACGACCTCCAAAAGTTGACTCGCCAATAGCCAATTGCTTCTCGTTAATACATGGATAGGCAGTGTTTAAGAATTGATAAGTTTTAGAAACCTGATCGATTTCACCAATTTTTTTATACTGATAGGTTGGCATGCGTAAGCTATCGTATGCTGAGCGTTCGAGAAGCTCGAACTTACTATTTTTGTCATGCGATTTAGCTGGTGTTACCGACATCCATGCACGGGTACGATGACTATCGTCGGTGTGCGATGTGATAACTGAACCATCGAAAGTTGCAGTTTTTCCAACCGTAATGGTGGTACAACCTTCAGGTACGCCATTCTGCCAATCGGATTTATCCTGAGCCATACTTGTGGTCGAGATAAATATTAAAGCAATGAGTAAGGATAATTTTAAAGTTTTAGGGATCATGATTGGTTTGAATTAGTTGTTCTATGTAAAAAGAGACAATAATAAGATGCTTAATCTTTTTATTGTCTTTTAGTATCTTCTATTTCTGCTCCTTTACAAGGTGTATGCCATCTTTTTCGATGGTAATTATGCGTTGCTTGTAAAGTAAACCGATAACTTTTTTAAAGTTTTTCTTACTCATTTGTAAGCTGTTGTATATCTCTTCAGGAGAACTTTTATCATTTAGAGGAAGAAAACCATTTTCATTTTTCAAGATATCAAACAGTTCTTCACCTACTCTTGGTACTTCAAGGTGATAGCCTTGTTGTTGAAGGCTGAGGTCGATTTTGCCGTCTTCACGAATTTTCTTAACCCAAGCTTTGTAAACATCGCCTTCGCGAATGGCTCCAAAAATCTCGTTGTTATAAAGTATTCCCATACCTTTATTATCGATAATGGCAGTGTATCCTAAATCTGATTGATGACCAATCATGATACTGACTTCTTGTCCTTCGGTAAATTCAGTATCGAAATTATTTATTATCTGTTCTAGCTTAGCAGTGGCAGCAATACGGCCTGTTTTTTCATCTACATAAACGTAAACCAAATAGCTACGACCTTCTTCCATTTTCATTTTCTGCTCACGAAAAGGGCAAAGCAAATCTTTCATCAATCCCCAATCAAGGAAAGCACCTACATTAGATACTTCTTTAGCTCTTAACCAAGCAAATTCACCAACAATAGCATAAGGTCTTTCGGTAGTGGCAATTACTCTATCTTCCGAGTCGCGGTAGATAAAAACTTTAATGGTGTCGTCTAGCTGAGTATTCTCAGGAACATATCGGATTGGTAATAGAATTTCGCTTTCGTCTTCACCTAGCAGGTAAACGCCAAAGTCAACCAATTTGGCAACTTTTAGTTCGGCATATTTTCCAATTAAACTCACGTTTTTTTGTTTTAGTATGTGGTACATCGGCTCTAGTTTTAAAGAGACTAGCCTTTGTATTTTTTATCTTGACTTTAATCCTATTTAGAAATAGGAATTAGAGTTCAAAAGTACGCATCTTTTGTGAGATTTTTTGGACTAAATTCTATTTTAGTATAAGCCCTAAAGTTTTGAGCGCTTGTAAGGGTGAAATTGCTTTAAGTTTTTAAACTTGATGAGGGTTTAGCTTTGAAATATATCCTATTTTTGAGCTGATTAAAGAAGTCGATATGACATATGAGAATTTAGTAGATTTTTCGGTGCACCCCTCAGATTTAAAACGTTTGGAAGGTGGTTGGAATGGTCTAAAGAAATATATAGAAGCCAGTCGGGCTGATGGACTTGAATTACTGATTGGTTACGAGCCAGCGGCAGATGAAATTCCAAAGGAACTAGTGAAAAGTGTTCATTTGCCTTTCTGGATAACTTGGCTTGATGTATGGCGAAAAGGAGAGAAGGGACTGAAAGCCTATTTTCCACCTATGCCTGATGCGTATATTCAATTCTGTTGTGGAGGTTCTAATCAAGAAGAGATGATTGCCACGCAGAAGAAGTTGTGGGAACTTGCAGCAGTTTACAATCCCAAACAAGCGGTTATGCATGCGGCTCATGTTGAGTTAGAGCATGCTTTTACTCGAAAATTTACTTACACCGATTCTGAGGTTTTGCGGAGCTTTTCTGAACTTTTAAACCGTACGGCTGAGGAATTCTCCGATGGGGAACCACCTTGTGTTATTGGTATTGAGAACCTATGGTGGTCTGGTTTGAATTTTTCAGATTCAGCACAGACTGATGATTTTGCGGGCTTTTTAGACTTTGATAAATGGAATTTGGTTTTGGATACAGGGCACTTGATGAATACCAACCCGAAACTTCGCTGCGAGGATGAGGCTGTAGATTTTGTCTTGGAAAAGTTGAATCAACTTTCTGTAGATATCAGAAAGCGAATTCAATCGATACATTTGAATCTGAGTTTGTCAGGAGAATATCAATTACAACAAATACGGAAAGGCTTGCCGACCGATTGGGCAAGCTTGACTCACACGGAAAAGTATAGTTCAGCAAGAAATCATGTTTTAAAAATTGATCAGCATCTTCCTTTCCAAACCGAACGTGTAAAGGAGATTGTAAATATGATTAAGCCTCACACTGTAATTCATGAATTCATAACACCCACTATGGTGAAATATGACGAATATTTGAAACAACAAATGGGCGTTTTAATCTAATTAAGATACCTTTTTTTTTAATTTTAGCTTATAGGATATATCAAATTGCTTTCATGTTTCTAGGTAATTGAATAGCTTTGTCTAGTTAAGAAGAACACAAAAATAATAAAGCTGATGTCAGAAAATTATAAATTTTTCCAAAATAAGAAGTGTGAATATTTCCCTTGCCATAAGATAGAAAACGAGGATGAGTTTAATTGCTTGTTTTGTTTTTGCCCGCTATATATGCTTAAAGATAAATGTGGAGGTGATTTTAAATACACCAATGGTTTTAAAGATTGTAGCGACTGTACATTGACTCATAAAAAAGGTGCACATGCCTATGTTATGAGTAAGATGAAAAAGGTGATGAAAATTGCTGGTGAACAATAGTCGTTTATAATGAGAAATAATAGAGAAGAACAATCCTCGTAAGCTCATACTTACGAGGATTCTTGTTTTTTGTTTAGGAAGAATTTGAGCGAAGCTAATGTTTAGGGCTTTTTTACATCTCCCATAAACACTATAGAGTTGGTTTGTTTTTCTTTTATGACAAAGACGAAAGGTTTATTAATGTGGAAAGTTCTTGGAGATCCTGGAGACCCAGCCGATGTGAATTCCATTTCTACTACTGTAGCTGCGGCAGCCTCAGTTCCTTTTTCATTCACTTCAATAAAAGATTGGTGAATCACCTTTGAAATTTTTAGAGGCGTATTTTTGCTTATCCCCGAAAAGTCTGCAGCTTCCGAAAATGCATTCCCCATCCCCAATTGGCTTAATACATCGCTCAATTCTTCCTTATATCCAAACTTAAATTTAGGGAGATGAACATTTAAGCCTAATACAGAAAAAGAATTTATCCAGCTATTCCAGTTTGAATCATTAAGCTGTGTAACTATATCGGCTACCTTTTTGTTTTCATTAGGGAGAAAGATTACCATAGAGTAATCTTTATTGCCATAAGGTAGTTCAATAGCCTCAAATAAGTCATTTCTAAAATGTTTAATATCCATTTCAGCTGTCATGTAATCGACTTGGGTGATGCCACCTTTTTCGTCTGTGAAATTTCCAGTATAAGTGTCTTTTGTATTGAATGAGTATGTCCATTCTCCTTTAAAATAGATGGTGTTAATTAAGTACATAAAAGCATCAGCAGGAATTTGATTTAAAATGTTCTTAATTTTCCCTTCGGTATTTCGTTCTACCCAATGGTTAATGGCATCCAGAGTTGCCGGATTTGAAAAATCTTCTGTTCTAAATTCGGCATCGTAAAACTCGCTGATATTGTCTTTGAATTCTTCTTCAACAATTGTTCCTTGCTTGCTCCATACCGAATTGGCAATATTCATTTGAATTTTTGAGTCAGTTCTTTTTAAATAATATTGAAGGCTTTTGTATATTTTATTGATCTGATTGCGTGATAGATCGGTGAGGTGAAGCGTGTTTTCAAATGCTGTTTGGGTTTCACCCTCGGCTCCGTTGTATGTCATGGCTAAAGCAAGTGAGATACTAATGGGAGATATCATCATGTTTTCAGGTGAATCGTCTTGATACAATTTCTGGAATAAATCGAATCCGAATCCATTATTGGATGCAATAATTGACTTGGCTTCCATTTCCATGTTTTCGGGGAAGGCTTGGAGGGCAGGTTCTTTTTCATCAGAGTCGAATAAATCACATGAGACAAAGAGTATTGAGAACATTACTGTAAATAGACAAATGTTTTTCATTTATTTAGGTTTTAAATGATTAGAGTTTGATTCAATGATGTGAGATTTGTTAAAAGGTTGCTTCTACTTGTTTAAAATTGTTGAAATCTATATTTTAAATGTATAGATAATCGGTTTACCTTGATTAAAGTACGCTAATGTAGTGGCGCAAAGTTCTTTCAGGTTCAAAAATATCACATTACGTCGTCATGAAGCCCTTTTAGCGTATAAGAGTCGATATTTCGTTGATTTCTCGTGTTTTCAGTGCATAAAGGTCGATTTGGCGTTGATTTTTAACCTTTTTATGAAAAAAGGGGTCATTTTTCGTTGAAACGAAGCCCTTTTAGCGTATAAGAGTCGATATTTCGTTGATTTCTCGTGTTTTCAGTGCATAAAGGTCGATTTGGCGTTGATTTTTAACCTTTTTATGAAAAAAGGGGTCATTTTTCGTTGAAACGAAGCCCTTTTAGCGTATAAGAGTCGATATTTCGTTGATTTCTCGTGTTTTCAGTGCATAAAGGTCGATTTGGCGTTGATTTTTAACCCTTTTATGAAAAAAGGGGGCATTTTCCGTTGAAACGAAGCCTTTTAGCGTATAAGAGTCGATACTGCGTTGATTTTTCATGTTTTAAAATTAACAAGCGTGAAACTTAATTAAGTTATATTTATCCTGTAAAGTTGAAAATTTGTGTTGAGAAAGCTAAACAAAAATAAATGAGCGAAAAGAAAATTTGTTGGGGAATTATTGGCTGTGGAAAAGTAACAGAGGTGAAAAGTGGACCAGCTTATCAGAAGACCGATGGTTTTGAACTGAAAGCTGTAATGAGACGTGATGAAGCTAAGCTGGAAGACTATGCTTCTCGTCATGGTATTGAGAGATACGATACAAATGCCGATGCTATTATTCAAGATAATGAAATTGATGCCATTTACATTGCGACCCCACCCGATTCGCACAAGTACTATGCATTAAAGGTAGCCAAAGCCGGAAAGATTTGCTGTATTGAAAAACCTATGGCTCCTAATGCTCAGGATTGCTTAGATATTTGCGATGCCTTTAGTAAGAAGCAATTGCCTTTATTTATAGCTTATTACCGTAGGTCTTTACCACGTTTTAAACAGGTGAAAGATTGGCTTGATGAAGGTGTTATTGGAGAACCAAGACATATAAGATGGCACTTAAGTAAGCCGGCTAACGAACTTGATCTGACCAAACAATACAATTGGAGAACTAAGTCTGAAATAGCTATTGGTGGTTATTTTGATGACCTAGCTAGTCACGGACTCGATCTTTTTTGTTTTCTGTTAGGCAATATTAAAGTTGCTAATGGCTTAAGCTTAAATCAGCAGGATTTATATTCTTCAAAAGATGCTGTTACAGCTTGTTGGATACACGAAAATGGAATTACGGGTTCGGGAAGTTGGAATTTTGGCTGTAATGGACGTGAAGACTGTGTAGAAATTTATGGCAGTAAGGGTAAAATTGTATTCTCAGTTTTCGACGAAATTCCTTTACAACTTACAACTTCAGA
>JADGEF010000041.1:6547-28708 GCA_016744515.1 Marinifilaceae bacterium
AGAATCGCAAACAATACATTTCACTTTGTGCTGTGAGAGTACGTCGCTTAACTTATTATAAAGATAATTGGCAACTTTAAAATCTCGATATTGGGGTAGTGCATAATCAATATCAATCTGGAAAGTATCATTTTTCACTTCACCAATAAAAATTCCAGCTACTGACATATCACGAAGTACAAACACGCTAAGTTTACCATCAGCATTTTTAAAATTGGGAAAGAATTTTGCAATGTCTTTTTTGTATGAATTAAGATAGTAATTTAATATGCCATCATTGCCTTTAACTTCAATCACCTTGAAATTTTCCTTATGCTGATTCATTTTCACTAAATAGTAGATATTGGTACCTACAATCAGTAAATTCATAATGCCTACAGGATAAGCACCAATTAAAAAGCCATAAGTTGAAAACAAGGCTGCACCTAGCATATTGTACCAACGTAGTTTTACGATTGAAGCCATTGATAAGGATACCAAAACAATGACAGATGCTGCATAACCTAACCATTCCAAAATGGAGATGCCTAAAAATTCTAACATACTAAATAAGTTTGTTTTGCTGAATGTAATTCAGCTGAGTTAATAAAAAAAATGGGTTGGTTGAAATAGTAGGATGCCTTTGGAAGGCGATGTTAAATTAGATAAATTATCTTTTAATGCGAAAAGACGAATGATAAAATATTGGCTCCCATTCTAAGAGCCTTTGTATGATTCTCTTCGGTGTCGTTGTGAACTGACGGATCTTCCCAGCCATCACCAAGGTCACATTCGTAGCTGTAAAAACAAACCAAACGCCCCTTGTGAAATATTCCAAAGCCTTGTGGAGCTTTACCATCGTGCTCATGCACCTTTGGCAAGCCAGTTTCAAATTCATATACCTGATGGTAAATAGGATGTGAGTAGGGCAGTTCTATTAGCTCTTCTTTTGGGAATACTTTTTTAATTTCTCTACGGAAGTAGGCATTCAAACCGTAGTTATCGTCTACATGTAAAAAGCCACCAGCTTCAAGATATCGACGCAGGTTTTGAGCGTCTTGATTATTGAAAACGATATTTCCATGTCCGGTTAAGTGAACAAATGGGTAGGAGAATAGCTCATGGGATCCAACTTCAACTGTTGCAGGTTCGGACTGAATATTGGCAATTTTATTGGTGTTGCAGAATTTAATCAGATTAGGTAGCGATCCTGGGTTAGCGTACCAATCGCCTCCACCATTGTATTTAAGTAAAGCAATTCGAACACCACTTTGCTGAGCACTTAAGTTAAAACTTAAAGCTAAAAACACAATAATGAATACTAATCTTGACATAGTAGAAATTCTATTTGAAAATTCGAGATGATAATTTATTGATTGGCTAGATTAACGATATGACATGCTAGGATACCTGCCGTTTCTGCTCGCAGTCGACTTGTGCCTAGTGTAATTTCTTTAAATCCATTAGCACGAGCCATCTTTACCTCTTGCGGACTAAAATCTCCTTCAGGTCCGATAAGAATTAATGCATTTTGCTTAGGCTGACAAAGATGTTTTAAATGTGTTTTCTCTCCTTCGTAGCAATGAGCAATATATTTCTCACCGTCAAAAGGAGTACTTACTAAATCTTTAAATTTTGTTAGTTCATTCAATTTAGGGTGATAAGCTTTTAACGATTGCTTAACTGCTGAGGTAATCACTTTAAAAAGACGTTCTTGTTTCACAACTTTTCGTTCTGAAAATTGACATAGTAAAGGCGTGAATTCGTTAATTCCAATCTCGGTACATTTTTCCATATACCATTCGGTTCGTTCAATATTCTTCGTTGGGGCAGCAGCAATATGTAGTTTGTAATCTAGTTTTTCAAATTCAGCTTGAGTCTCTATACATTCTACAGTACATCTTTTGGGATGTGCATCAATTATATTGGCTGTAAAAAGGTTCCCTTTTCCATCAATTAAATGAATCTGGTCGTTCTCTTTAAGTCTTAGAACACGAACACAGTGTTTTGATTCTATTTCGTTTAACTGATAAAATTTATCTTCTATATCGGGGGTGTAAAATAAGTTCATTGTTTGATTTATGATTTTCGGAATTCTAAAATCATAAGCTATAAGCTTACATTAAAAGAAAACGGGTTGATAGATGGCTGCAAAAATAAAACTAAGTACCGATATAATTAAGCCAAACATGAAAATAGTGTAAGATCTACGAAGTAAATTGTATTTTTTCCCGAGAACCATTCCTAAATAGTACTGGTCTTTTATCAAACTATCATATAGATTATCGTAATCAACCATTAAACCTTTTAAAGCTTTTGAATAATCGTCAACGTCCATACGATGAAAGTTCCCGAAGAATAATAGGTTCACCTTTTTCTTTTTAACATCATCTTCGGAGAATGTTCCCGATGTAACATTAGGTCTAGTGGCTAAAACAGAATAGACAATCGTAAATAAAGCGACGCACAAAAGAATTAAGCATGGGATTATAAACTCCGGTGATTCCATGATGTTCTTGTAAATAAAGAAAATAGCAGTAATGATGATTGAGTTAACAGAGATCATTAAATTAGCTTTATTATCTGCTATTGAGCTTAGACTAATTTGATTACGAGAGGTAACCTTAAACATGGTTTCAATTCCACGTTGAGGCATTTTCAGTTTTAAATTCTGATTCTCAAGTTTAATGAGTTTATCATTCAGTTTCTGAATCTCTTTACTCTGATAAGAATTTACTTTTTCAGTGACTTTTTGAATGTTGAGTTCCTTCTTTTTAGCCAAAACTTTTTTTCCATATTCCGTTTTGAAAGTATGCTTCTTTAGAAAAATCAGAGTTTCTTCCCAATACGTTTTTGTTGAGAATTCATGATTGATTAAAGCAGAACGTTCTTCTCTTAATTTATCAGATGATTTCATGAAATTCTTTGATGCTAGGTGTTGCAAATCTGCATCGCAAAGCACCATAGATATTTGGCAATCACAAGTTGTGTAAGGGATTTTTGTATTTTGAATAGCGCAAATAACACGTTGAATCTTCTGCTCAGGATAATTGTTTTCTAATAGGAACTTTTCAGCAATTTCTCCACTTATGATTTCATGTTTTAAAAAACCTCTAAAATAACCAGTATCATGAAACCATGCAGCCAATATAACAACTTCTATATCTTCTTCCGAAAACTCCATGATACCTGCAATTTTAGTTGCGTGTTTCACGACGTTCTCGGTATGTTCTAGATTGTGATAGGTGTAAATAGGCTTGTGATTCTTTTTGAAAAAATCAGTAACAAAGACTTTTGCTTGCTCTATAATAGACATATGTTATGTGTTGAATTCTGTAAAACTAAAGATGACTAAAGATAGTAATAATCTTGATTCATCTGAAAACTTGGAATGTTTGTACATGAAGTTAATTCTGTCTTTGTGAGGAGTTCATATCATAGATAGCTACGAATACTAAAGAAAAGAGTAAAAGTTAATGTTTGTTTAGAGATCAAAATTGGGATAGTGCTTGAGTTTTGTTTATTTTTAGCAGTGAAAACAATCTTCAATTATGCTCCGTTTAAAGAAAGTTAATCTGTTGGTATTATTAGTCTGTTTTGTTGTTTTATCGGCTTGCTCTAAGCCTAAGGGAAATAAACAAAGATGTTTTCTTTGTGAAGATTTTACCCACGTCCCTTATACGCTCAATCACCCAAGTGCGACCTATGTTTTAGATAACCAATTGCGAGAAATTTCTGGCTTAACTTATTTAAGCGAAAACAAGTTGCTTTGTGTTAACGATGAACAAGGATCTGTTTTTGAGTTTGATCTTGAAAAGAGAGATATATCAAAGAAGGTTAAGTTTGCAAAGAAAGGGGATTTTGAGGCCGTTGAATATATGGGTAATGAATGTGTTGCATTAAGAAGCGATGGAAAACTGTATTTCTTTAAGGACATAGAAAATCCTAAGGTGAAATCTATAAAGGTAAAAACAGGTTTGAGTCTGAGAAATGAGACTGAGGGACTAGCCTACGATTCATCTTCGCAAACCTTATTGATTGCTTGCAAAGGTTTGGCTCACGAAGGTCAAATGTATAAAGACAAAAGAGCGATATATTCTTATTCTATTGCTGATAGCACTTTAAGCCCGAAACCAGTTATTTTGATTGATCAGAATGTTTTGGGGAAAATCATGAATCTAGACCCTTTTACAAAGTTTTCAAATATGGTATTGGAATCGATGAATCCATCAAAGGGTAATTCAACTTTTCAACCTTCGGGGATAGCGATTCATCCTATCAGTAAAAATATTTATGTGATAGGATCGGTTGGGAAACTACTCTTAATTTTGAACCCTAAAGGAGAATTGTTGGCTATTAATAAATTGAAGCGTAAGATTTTTCCACAGCCTGAAGGAATTTGTTTTGCTCCTGATGGTACACTTTATATCTCAACTGAAGGTAAGGTGAGTCAAGGTCGAATATATCAGTTCAAGTACAAACCGTAGTTGGAGAACTGATAGTTCTCTGGACATTAAAATTTGTTATCCTAATATATTCATATGACCAAATATATACTACATCTACTATTTTTACTGTCTTCCTTAAATTTATTTGGGAATAAGGAACTAACTGTTATTGATAGTACTCAACTAAAGTACAGTGTCTACTTTGTTGGTGATTTAGGAGAAGCACCATTAGTTGATGCAAATATGAAAATGCTTAAAACTCAATTGGATGCTTCGGGTGAAAATGGTACGTTGGTTGTTTTGGGTAATACAATCTCAAAGGATTATCTGAACGATGATGAGGAATTCAATAATAAGGATTTGAATCAATTTCTTAATCTAGTTAAGAAGTTTAAAGGGGAACTTGTCTTTATTCCTGGTGATCAGGAGTGGACTCTTAATAGAAAAAATGGTTGGGAATCCTTATTGAATTTCGAGAATTATGTGGAGGATTTTCTAGGTAGAGGAGATGTATTTCAACCTTCTGGTGGGTGTCCTGGTCCAATTGAAATAGAATTAAGTGACGATATTGTTCTTTTGATCGTTGATTCGCAATGGTGGTTACATTTTGGAGAAAAACCTGAAGCGGATTGTGATTTCGAAAATACAGCAGATTTTGTAATTCAATTAAGTGATGCTTTTAAACGAAATGAGAATAAAAAACTGATATTGGTCAGTCATCATCCAATGCACAGTGGTGGAAATCATGCTGGATATTTCCCTTTTCTAGGTCCTGTAGAGTTGTATAGGAAATTTATTGGTACGCCTCAAGATTTTGCCTCTCCCTATTACAAGCAAATGCGATATATGACAAGACAGATGACAGGCAAGTCGCCCAATTTAGTTGCTGTATCAGCTCATGATAATAGTTTGCAGTTTAAGCAAATTGGTGATGCATATCAAGTCGTTTCAGGATCGGGAAGTCAATCTGATTACGTGAATGAAAAGAAGATGGATTATGCTTTAAGTGAAGTTGGTTTCTCAAAATTAAACTTTTATGAGGACGGATCTGTTTTTTTGGAACTCTGGACTGTTGGTAAGAATGGCGAGAAGGATCCTCGTATGGTTTTTAAGAAATTTTTGTACAGTCATAAGTCAGTTTCGGATGATGAATTAAATTTGATTCATGATCAAATAGATTTTTCTGATAGTACAATTACTGTTGCTGCAAGTCAAGTTTATGAGACTAAGAGTAAATTTAAATTGAAGTTATTAGGGAATAACTATCGTAAAGAATGGGCAACACCTATTAAAGTTCCTGTTTTCGATATAGGAAAAGAAAAAGGTGGTCTAAAGATTATAAAACGTGGTGGAGGTCAGCAAACGAGATCGCTTAGAATGGTAGCTAAAGATGGAAGAGAATATGTTCTTCGATCTGTGGAGAAATACACAGAGAAAGCAATACCAGCAAACCTTCAAAAAACTTTTGCTGCTCAAATTGTACAAGATGGAATATCAGATTCATATCCATACGCAGCGCTCGCGGTGCCAAGAATGGCGGAAGCTGCAGGGGTTTATCATACGCACCCCAAAATAGTATATGTTCCCGATGATCCTCGATTTGGTATATATCAGGAAGGATTTAAGAATGAACTCTTTTTGTTTGAAGAAAGAGCTTCGGGAGATTGGTCTGATTCAGACTTGTTTGGTGGAACCAAGAAGATTTTAAGCACACCTAAGCTGTTGAAGAAACGATATAAAAATTCAAGAATGAAAGTTGATGAGAAAGCAGTTTTACGTGCTCGATTGTTCGACATATTCTTGAATGATTGGGATAGACATGATGACCAGTGGCGTTGGGCAAGTTTTGAAAAGGATGGTAAGACAATTGTTCGCCCTATTCCTCGTGATAGAGATCAAGTTTTTTTCTATAGTGATGGTACAATTCCTAAGTTAATGCGTCGTAAATGGTTGTTGCCTAAGTTTCAGGTTTTTGATTCTATTACTGAGAATGTATCAGGTCTAGGTTTTAATTCTCGATATTTTGATAGAAGCTTTCTTTCATCTCAAACGAAAGAAAATTGGCTTAATATGGCGAATGAATTGAGAGAGAAATTGAGTGATGAGGTGATTGAGGCAGCTATTTTAGATTTGCCTTCGGAAGTATATCCTATATCAGGAAAGAATCTGATATCGAAGCTTAAAGCAAGAAGAAATAATTTACCTCAAATGGCAGAAGAGTTTTATTCCTTTTTAGCCAAAGAGGTGGATGTTGTAGGGACTAACGAAAATGAATTCTATCAAGCTTATTGGAATCAAGATGGAAGTTTGAGAGTTGAAGTGAACAAGCTCTCGAAAAAAGGTAAAAAAGGAAAGTTAATTTACGCACGAACTTTTCATCTTGAAGAAACACATGAGGTTAGATTGTTTGGTTTAAAGGGAAAAGATAAATTTAATGTAAAGGGGAATGATGGCAATACGGCAATAAAATTGAACCTTGTTGGTGGTAAAGGAAAAGATAAATTTGTTTTTGAAGATACCCAAAAAAGTAAATTGAGTATTTACGACAAAACAAAGACCTCTATTAATAATGATGGTGCATTTAGGAATAAAACATCGGGTAGTTCTGATGTAAACATCTACAATAGAAAAGCATTTAAGTATGATATTGTAAGTCCAATTATTAATGCGAATTTTGTAAGTGACGATGGTTTAATATTGGGAGCTGGGGTAAATTATATATCTCAGGCTTTTAAAAAAGAACCTTTTGCCACTAAGCATAAATTTCTGATGAATTATGCCTTTAATTATCCTTCTGTACAGATCAAATACGAGGGGGAAATAAATTCAATTTTCAGAAATATCGATTTTGTTGGGGCTATGGATTATAATTCTCCGAATTTTCAGGGATACTACTATGGAATGGGAAATGAAAGTGAGAATGTAAAATCGGACGATAATAAATATAATCGCGTGCGTTTCGAGAAATTATCGATAAATCCTCAATTGAGATTAAATTTAGATAAGAATCATCAAATAAAAATCGGCTTATTTTTTGAACAATCTAGGTTGCAAAGAACTGATAATCGGTTCGTGACAGATTTTTTAAACCCAATGAATGATTTAGATTTCGAAAAGGATTTTTCAATAAGGAAATATTTAGGACTAAATATTAATTATATTTGGGATTCAAGGAATTCAAAAGTGCTTCCTTATCGTGGTATTTATTGGCAATCGGCTTTTCAAGTATTTAGAGGACTAGAACGGAATGATGAAAATTTTAATCGATTATCATCTGATATGCGAATGTATTTTAGTTTTAGTCCGCCAGCAAGAACAGTTTTAGCTTTACGAGTTGGAGGAGCTTATAGTTCGAATGGCTATTCATTATCGCAGGCAAATAGACTGGGGTTAAAATCTAATTTAAGAGGGTTTCCGCTTGATCGATTTGCTGGTGATGGGATTTTTTATCAGAATACTGATATTAGATTTAGAATATCACAATTTAGATCATTTTTATTGGCTGGAGAGTTTGGTATCCTAGCTTTTAACGATGTAGGTAGAGTTTGGATTTCTGGTGAGCGATCAGAAACCTTACACCATGGGTATGGTGGAGGTTTGTGGGTTTCACCTTTTAAATTGATGGTGTTAACAGCCAACTACAGTTGTTCTAAGGAGGATAAAATATTTTCGTTAGAATTTAAGTATATGTTTTAAATAGAAAATAGGTTTTGTTGATTTTAACGAGTAGAATATAAAGTTAAAATGGTAGATAAAGATATGTCAATCTATAAAATCCTTTTAGTTGAGGATGATTTCATAAATGGAAAAATTGTGAAAACTTTGCTTGAGAAAGCGACTTATAATGTTGAGTGGGTTAAGAATGGGGAAGAGGCTCTAGAGATCTTAATTCCTCGTTCAACGGATTATGATTTGGTCTTAATGGATATTCAAATGCCAATTGTGAATGGGTATGAGGTGAGTATCAATTTAAGAGAAATAGGAATTCAAATTCCAATAATATGTATGACAGCTAATGCTTTTTGTGATGAAAAAGTTAAATCGAAAGAGGCTGGAATGAATGATTATATCGCAAAACCAGTGACTAAAGTGTCACTTTTTGAGATGATCGAAAAGTATTTAAAGATCAAATAATTGATCTATTTACACGGTTGTAAAACGTATTGAAATTTAACTAATTGCGGATGAAAGTTTGTATTGCTGAGAAACCAAGTGTTGCACGAGAAATTGCAATAATTTTGGGAGCCAAGAGCCAAAAGAATGGATACTATGAAGGAAATGGCTATCAGGTTTCTTGGACTTTTGGGCACTTGTGCACACTTAAAGAACCAGGGGAATACAATATAAATTGGAAATATTGGCATTTAAATGATTTGCCAATGATTCCAGGTCGTTTCGCAATTAAGGTAATTGATGATACTGGCGTTCAAAAGCAGTTTGATGTTTTAGAGAAACTGATTGCAGGTGCTGAAGAGGTTATAAACTGTGGTGATGCTGGCCAAGAAGGGGAAGTAATACAACGTTGGGTGCTTCATAAAGCTAAATGTAATGTGCTAGTTAAGCGTTTGTGGATTTCATCTCTTACTGAAGAAGCTATTCGTGAAGGTTTTCAAAATTTACGAGATGGTAAAGAATTTGACCGCTTGTATGCTGCAGGTTCATCGAGAGCGATTGGTGATTGGTTGTTAGGAATGAACGCAACTCGCTTGTTTACACTTAAGTATGGGAGTGGTAAAAACGTGCTTTCTGTAGGTCGTGTACAAACTCCAACCTTAGCGTTAATTGTTAATCGACAAAAAGAGATTGATCATTTTGTGCCTCAAAACTACTGGGAATTAAAAACTATTTATCGCGAAGTTACATTCTCAGCAACACGTGGTCGTTTCGATAAAAAAGAAGAAGGAGTTGAGTTCTTAGGCAAGATTAAATCAGAACCATTTGAAATCGTTTCTTTTGAACGAAAAGCGGGTAAAGAATTGCCTCCTCAATTATACGATTTAACTTCCTTGCAGGTAGATTGCAATAGAAAGATAAACCTTTCAGCAGAAGAAACCTTGCGAATTATCCAAAGTTTATATGAGAAGAAATTAACGACTTATCCTAGGGTTGATACAACTTACCTTACGGAAGATTTATATAAGAAGATTCCTGAAATACTTAAGAAGTTGACTCCTTATAAAGAGTTTACGGAAGTTTTATTGGGTGACAAAATAAGGAAATCAAAGAAAGTTTTTGATAATAAAAAGGTGACCGATCACCATGCAATTATTCCTACAGGCGTGCAGTCTGGAAGTTTACGATATGAAGAAAAACAAGTTTACGATTTAGTTACACGTCGTTTTATTGCAGTTTTTTATCCCGATTGTAAAGTCAGTCATACCACGGTTTTAGGGCAGGTAACGAATATCGATTTCAAGGCAACTGGGAAGCAAATTCTTGAGCCCGGATGGCGAGTGCTCTTCTCAAAAGATAGCAGTGTGGGTGAAGGAACAATTCTTCCAGTTTTTGAGAAAGGGGAGAGCGGAGAGCATGTTCCTGATTTGGCAGAGAAACAAACTCAACCGCCTAAATATTATTCAGAGGCAACCTTATTGCGTGCTATGGAAACAGCCGGCAAGCAAGTTGACGATGACGAGTTGAGAGAAATAATGAAAGAGAATGGAATCGGACGTCCATCAACTCGTGCAAATATCATTGAAACTCTTTTTAGACGTAAATACATCAAGAAGGAAAAGAAACGACTTGTGGCTTCTGTTGCAGGAATGCAGTTAATTGATACCATTCAAAACGAGCTTCTGAAATCTGCAGAGCTTACAGGTATGTGGGAGAAAAAGTTGAGAGATATTGAGCAAGGGAATTATGAGGTTGATCAGTTTATGACTGAGCTAAAGCAGATGGTTTTTAATATCGTAAAAGATGTAAAGTCCAGAACACAAATCAAGAAAATTGAAGCTGCTGAAGAGGAAAAAGCCAAACCCAAAAAGAAAGTTACACCTAAAGCTAAAGAACTGACTTGCCCTAAGTGTAAGAAAGGAGTAATATTAAAAGGAAAGAGCTCGTGGGGATGTAGCAACTGGAAAAATGGTTGCGATATTAGATTACCATTCGACTTTAAAGGAAAGAAGTTGACAGGTAAACATATTGAATCGTTGGTTTTAAAACAGAAAACACCTAAAATAAAAGGATTTGATATTGAAGGAAAAAAACAGAATGGAATAGTAATTCTTGATTCATCTTTTAAATATAGTTTTGTTGCAGAAGAAGCAGAGGTATGGCATTGTCCTTTATGCAAGGACGGTACTATGATGAAAGGGAATTCTGCTTTTGGTTGTTCTAACTATAAGCAAGGTTGTCGCTTTATAATTCCATTTGAATTTATGGGAAAGAGTCTAACTGAAGCTCAAATAAAGTCACTGGTGGTTGATAGAAAAACGAAGCTTATTAAAGGTTTTATAAATCCTGAGAATCAAGAAAAAGTTGACGGTAAATTGATTGTCGACAATTTAGGAAAGCTTGTTTTTGGAAAGCAATAGTACAGATAAATATATATAAGGTCAGTTTTAAACTGACCTTATTCTTTTAATATTTTTGGTGTTATGAAGTGAATCAGTTTCCCTGAGCGTGCATCAATGTCAGTCCAGTTTTCTACATCGAACTCAATTCCAATTGCAGTTCCTGTAGGAACAGGGAAGTAGCCTTCATCTAAAAGTTTTGAAGCCCAAGAAGCGATATCTGGATTATGACCAAATACCCATACTTTGTCATGTTGGCCAGCCTCATTCTGTAACATCTCTAGAAATTCCTGAGTACTAAATCCGTCGTAAAGTTTATCAACCTGAAGAATAGTGTTGAGTTGTATATTAAATTGATGAGCATAAAGCCTAGCTGTTGCAATTGCCCTATTGGCAGGACTTGAAATAATTATATCGGTTTTAATTCCTTTGTCAAATAAATGTCCTGAAACAAGGTTCGAATCATTAATTCCTCTATTCGTAAGATTGCGTTCAAAGTCACTGATATCGTAGCGAATAACTTCAGTTTTGGCATGACGTGATAGTATAAGTTGCTTCATTTTTTATGAATTAATGAAAGACTTTAAATTTTGCTTTTCTTGGCAAGTTCTTTTTCTTTAATATACCTGAAAATATCCTTTTGAGCTCTATTCACTTGTTCGCCAATATCAATTTTAGGTTTTATATTTTCCAACTTCTCATTTATAATTCTGCCGTTGGTATTATCTTTTAATTGAATATTTAAAATGTCGATAAGCTCTTGCTTTAGCTTAGGGGGTTCAATTGGAAATGCACATTCAATTCGTCTGTGTAAGTTTCGCGACATCCAATCGGCTGAAGAAAGATAAACCTCATTTTCACCATTGTTATGGAAGTAGAATACTCTAGCATGCTCTAAGAATTGATCGACTATACGAATTATTCGAATATTTTTCGAATATGGTTTGTTCGGAATCAAGCAACAAATTCCACGAATAATAAGGTCTATTTTAACACCTTTAGTACTTGCTTCGTAAAGTTTCTTAATCATCTGTCTTTCCTGAAGACCATTCATTTTTAAAATCAAATGACCTTTCTTACCATTCTCAACATGTTTTATTTCTCTGTCGATCTTATTCAAAAACTTATCACGCATATTAAATTGCCCAATTAGTAGTTTGTTGAATTCGCATTCTGTTTTCTGATCTTCCAAATAATTGAAAAGGAGTTTCAACTCAGAAATGGTAGCTTCATTAGAAGTAAATAAGCCATGATCGGCGTAAATTCGCGCAGTCTTTTCATTGAAATTACCAGTACTTAAATAGGCATAGTCTTCTTTATCTTCCTTTCTAATGACTAAAGCAATTTTTGCATGCACCTTTAAACCTGGTAGACTATATATGATTTTAACACCAGCCTTAGTCATTGCTCTGGCCGAGTTCATATTAGCTTCTTCATCAAATCTTGCTTTTAACTCAACAAGAACAGTCACTTTTTTTCCATTCAAAGCAGCATTAATCAATGCATTTACAACAGCTGAGTTTTTTGCTACACGGTATTGAGTAGCCTTGATTTCTTCAACTTTGGGATCAATTGCAGCCTCGTTCAGGAATCGTATAACGTATTCGTATGATTGGTAAGGATAATGAAGTAAAATATCCCTTTTACGAATTGCTTTAAACATCGATTTGCTTTGTCCTAATTCCTTCACCTTTAGAGCATGAAAAGGGGAGTCTTCCAATTCTGGACCAGCTGGATTTGGGAACATGAAAAAGTCTTGGAAATTATGGTACCGAGCTCCTTTAACAAGTTCAGTGTTCGTAAGGTTAAAAGCAAGCTTAAGTAGGTTTAAGAAGTCTCTTGGAATATTTTCATCGTATAAGAATCGTGAAGGATCACCAGTTTCTCTCTTCTTTAAATTACGCTCAATCATGTGCATTATATTCCCAGAATACTCATCTTCAATTAAAAAGTCGGCATCGCGACTCATTTTAAAACTATAAGTAGAGTCAATTTTGAAACCTGGGAACACAACTTTTATATGCAGCTTCACAATATCGTCAAGAAACATGATCTGATGTTTATCATTGACAGATGGTAATTCTACAAATCGATCAAATCGATTATTAGGAATTCTGACTATGGCATATTTTGCTCGTCTAGGTTTATCAGGATTATCTTTCTTACCTCTTTTTTTATATAGTTTTACGGCTAAGTAAATAGCATTATTCTTAAGAAAAGGCTGTATTTGTTTTTTTAATAGCAGCATAGGCTGCATGTGAGGGAGCAGATTATCTAAAAAGAATTCTTTTGTGTATTCGTAATGCTCTTCACTCAGTTTTTCGCCTTGCATCAAAACAATATTGTTTTCAAGGAGCTCAGGAATTATTTCCTTTGTAAATATTTTACCAAATTCAAGTTGTTGTTTATTAACTTGTTGCTTTATTTTCTTGAGTGTGAGATCTGGATTTTCTCTTAATTGCAGTTTGTCTTCAACTGGCAGTTCAGTGAATCGTTGATATGATGCAACTCTTATTCGATAAAACTCATCGAGATTTGAAGAATAAATAGCTAAAAACTTAATTCTTTCATAAAGAGGTAAGTTCTTATTTCTAGCTTCATCTAAAACTCTATTATTGAATGATAACCAACTTAAATCGCGATTGAAAAACTTATATGTTGACATATAACTGTTAGATTCAAAATGTATACTAGCAAATTTAGAAAAAAATAGCTAGGCTTACACTTATTATCCAATCTAAATAAGATTAAAAGCATTGATGTTTGTATGATTTGAGAGCTTTATTAATTATTGTTTCCTAGTTCATGTAGCTTCTTAAATCGTGTTACCTTCGACATTGGAGCTAAAAGGTATAGATAAGTTAATTTAGTTTCAGGATGCTTAAATCGCCTTTTATCTTCCTTAATTTCTTCCATTGCAATATTAATTTCATGAATGGATGATCTCATAAACATGACCTGATTTTGATATTCGAAGTAGAACCAATTGCCATCTTCTAGTTCCATGTAGAGATACATTCGATTGCCTCTTCTACTTTTTCTAATCTCAATTTTACCCTTTACAATGGAATTGTGTGTTGTATTAAATATGCTACCAAGTTCAAGTTCTCCATATGAATAATATGCTTTTTTCTTAGCATTCCATTTAAGTTTGACTTGATTAAAGAATAGCGTTTGTTTGATTGTATCTGGTAGAGCATCGTATGTACTATTTTCTTTAATCTCTGTAACTATTTTATTTGCCTCATCTTCAGGAAGAATAAGAGGGAATGTTCTAAGAAAATGTTCATTGTTTAAATTACTAGGTCGCTGAACGGAGTTTGAATAATGTTTGTTAATCATCTTCAATAATTGTTCAGAAAAATAGAACTTGAATCCTAAGCAAGTTTTCAAACTTACCTCTTCTTTATCAGAGTTGTAATCGACAGTACCAGCAGCTGTGGTTATTACGTGTCCTAACTTTACACCTAAGTTTATTAAGCCTTCTCCCGTCAAATTACAATTATTCATATTGTAAGATATAAGATTCCCTGGTTGTTCAGGATTCTTCAGCTTCTCTTCGCTAGCAACTTGGTAGAGGTTGTTCGCCTTGTTGTAAGTTAGATAACCATCAACAGTAAGTAAAGGGTTGTCGGTATAAAATTTCCTAGTTGAAAGGAATGCCGGATAGATGTGTATAGAATCGTTTGTAAGGTAAAGCGAATTAAAAACTTTTACATTCTCCTTGTCACGTCCAATCGTGTCGATAGGTATCATGATATCCTTCGGATTAATTGAAGCATTAAATGTCAACCATCTGTTTTTGATATTGTCACATTTATTATGAATTTGAGTTTCACCATTGAAACGTAAATGTTGCTCTTTGGCAGATAAGTTTACCTCTCCTCTGAAATCGAAATCAGGACTCAAAGTAAAATCCATGGCATTTGTTAATGGACCTTTAGCAATAGTTTGCCCAGTAGAGTCAACACTTATTTCTTTGAAATAGATCTCTTGTTCTTCTTCAAGTTCATCTTTATAAGTATAGAAACCTGTTCCTGTGTAATCTCTTCTTCCTTTTACCACAACTAAAGCATCTGTAATTTCATGGAATTTATGAAGAGTGTCCGCAAGTATTTTACAGTTGCTTAAAGGCTCTAAATACCCGTTATTGTTAATTGTTAAGTTACCATTTAGAGGTGAGATATCTGCATCAGCAATTTTTAGCTTTTCTATAAATTTTGCTGATATTGAATAACTGGTTGTATCATAAATAGCGTATGGTGTAATGAAACTTAACGAATCTTGATCAAAATGAGTTGAAATAAAGGTGTTGTACGAAGTTTTAGGTAATGAGTTAATTTTACCTGTTTCCCAAAGTATTTCTAGCTTAGCTAGTTCTTCACTCCCAAATTCAATTTGATCATTTGCCATATTCCATTTGAAACTATTCAGTTGGCAGATGTAATTATTTGATGGTAAGCTACTATAGTTACCAGCTATTGTACTTATAAAATCTGATCGTTGATTCCCTAGATCGATTACAGCATTACACATTTCAGCTTTAAAAGAGTAACCAATTTCATTATGGCTAAGTAATTTAAATTTACTCGTGTCTGCAGTTATTTTACTTCCAGAATAGTTGAAATAGTCTGAAGTGAAAGATCCATTAGCATAGACCATCTCACCAGAACCAGCCATTTTATCATTTGTAATGCTGATTATCCCTGATAGTGAAGCATGTCCTTCATACATGCTTAGAGGATCATCTTTTCCTCGACTCTGAATTCTAAATTGATCTTTATTGCTTTCCCATTCTACCCAGATGTTTTTTCCACTTATGTCAGGATGGGAGTATGGAATTTTTTGAGACATTAGTGTATAAGATTCAGCTTGTCCTTTTGCTCTTTCTGGTAATAGAATAAAATGATCGGATACAATTTTTGTTTTCTTTTCAGTAAATGTTCCTTTACCCCAAAGTCCATCATTATCTAAGAAAAGTGAATCCGTAAATATGGCTTTATTGTAAACTAAAACGCCACCTTCTTCTATTTGGTGGGCAAATCCAATTGAATTATCCTTATTTACAATTAAAGTTTCTCTAAAGCTAGGTGTAATGCCACCAGATTCAAATTCACCCAGAAATTGAATATCTTGGTGTGATAGTTTGTTGATATTATCAATACTAAAAGGATCTACTTTAATATAAAAATTGTCTTCCTTATAAACGCCATTTTGAATATATGGTTTTTCGTAATAAACGTAAGAAGAGTCGTATGAATTGAATATAGGATACTGCTCTAGGTATTCATTCCCTGATTTGTTTGAAGGATCATCAATTTGAAGGTTCGCACTTGTGTTTTTAACGATATTTTCAAGGAATATTGCATTTCGTCTAGCAAATTCACCTTTATCATCAGTTGGTATAAAGGCTTTCAGTGAATCAATCTTCCCCATATTAACTTCAAAGTTATCGTAAGAAAAGTTGTAGTCTTCACCGTAAAAATTCAAAGGTCCAGCTTTAATTAGCCCACTAAACTCAAAATCTCGATTTTGTTTTACGAGTAGTTTTCCTCCCTTAGGTACAAATGTAATATTCTGGGAATTACTCACCGAAACTTGCCCTACACCGTTAATTTGAAGATGAAAATTATTTAGATTAAGCGTTGCATCATCTTCCAGCTTTTCTGTTTTAGAAGTAAAGCGAATCACATCGTAATCTTGTCTCCCCATGGCAGAAGAAATGTAATTAGCACTACGATCTTCAATTGTAATTTCATCGCTTGAAGCGTCATAGTTTACAAAACCTTGAAATGAAAGTCCTATAACTTGTTGACGTGTTTGACCTAGGGGCTTCTTAATGAAATTTGCATATTCCTTGGCAGTAAATGTATTGGTATACATGTATTGGGCAAAGTTGTTAAGAAGAACTAGCGGATGCTTATCATCCAATCCTTGCAACTTCTGATAGTGGCTTTTTGTAAAATAATTAGCAGATTCAAATTTAGCAAGTCGGTGTGAAGCACCTTTCATTTTCCTGAAATGGATGATACTATCGTTCATTTTCCAATGAAGAATACCAAAATCCATCTGTATGTTATGGTAATTGTTGAAATAAGGACTTTGTGACATGCCTGTTCCATCACGAGTTAAAATAAGCTCCTTTTCTTTCGTAAGAATTTTTAGGTGAAGGTTAGGATGGTAGATTTTAAATGTATCAAGATGTAGAGTGACTTCAGTATCTTTACTTATGATTTTGTTATTTGAAAAGCTAAAGTATTCAGATGAAGCATCGAAAAACAAAATGTCATTTCTTGTGAGTTTAATTTTTGCTGGTTGTTCGCTACTTCCTCTTCCTATTAGTTTTGCTCCTTGTATTTCAATACCACCACTATAGCTGATGTTTTCGAATAAATTATCAATTGATATATTTTTATCGAAGGATTTAAATCGAGGGTATGTGGCAGATGCTGGGTTTTTAACAATGTTTACTTTCTCTGTGAGTGAGCCAGTAACGAAGTCATCAAATAATTGTGAGTTCTTGTACTGAGCAGTATCAATTTGAATTTTGGCTTTCGTAATATCCAGTGAATAATCTTTAAATTCAGCATATTCATCTGTAAGTGACTTGCCAGCTCTCGTCCATGCGATTTTACCTTTTTTACCTTTCCACTTTTTTTCAAAAGGGTAATAGGCTCCATTTGTGTTATATATAACACAGCTATCCTTTTGTGAATAACAAACTAACTCGGTATTATCGAAAACAATCTTGAGTGTACTATCATATGTGTAATGAAAGTTGTTCGATCTTGTTTTCCATCTTGTTGAGAAGGATTTATAGAGAAGCTGATTATTGAGGAAATTAATAGTTTGCTTAAAAAAATCATTGATTTTTTTAAGCCTCACTTTTGGTTTTGTTAGTTCTTGGAGAAGCCCATTTTGCCAATTAATATAATCCGAATCACTTAAGCCTTTTTCTTCAAATAAAATTATACTACTAAAGTAATCATAGAAATCAGGGACAACTCGAGCTCGTTTTTTTCTGAATTTCTGGCAAATTGATAGAATTGAGTCTCTTTTTTGTTCCGATAATTGAGCTTTAGTCCAAAAATTTTGGAACTTTTCTTGAAACGCCTTCTTTTCTTTTTTATTTAAAGATGGATGATTCAAAAGTACGTCTATCTCACTTATAGTAACTATAGAATCTTGATTGACAATATTAGCTCTCGTTGAAAGATTAACTAAAAGAAATCCTAGAAGAATAAGTGAGTATAGGTACTTTGACATTGTAGATTATTTTTAATTCCTGAATTTGAAGATTTAAGAGGGAATGTGCTTACTTTTTCTCAAAACGTACGGAAACCCAATTTTTATCAACCTTATGGTCGATATAAGTTAGATTGTTCTTTACTGCTTCATCTTGAATGTATTTTAAGTCTTCTGTGTAGAAGCCACTCATAATTAAAAGGCCATTCTGAGGAAGGCAAGCAACGTAATACTTCATATCATTGATAAGAATATTTCGGTTGATGTTGGCTAAGACTATATCATATGCTTTCCCGTCTAATAATCTAGCATCACCTAAAAATACAGATACGTTATCAGTTTTGTTAGTTTTAATATTTTCCAATGAGTTTTTATATGGCCATTCGTCAATATCTATGGCATCTATGGCTTTTGCTCCTCGCATTGAAGCTAATATAGCAAGTAGGCTAGTTCCGCATCCCATATCAAGAACTCTTTTGTCTTTGAATTCACTTTTTAGAATATTCTGAACCATTAACGACGTTGTTGAGTGGTGACCAGTACCAAAAGACATTTTAGGATCGATAACAATATCGTAGGGAACCTTTGGTGTATCAGTATGGAAAGAAGCACGAATTACCACTTGGTCAGAAATGATGACAGGCTGAAAGTTTGATTCCCAAACAGCATTCCAGTCTTGAGAAACAACAGTTGTATGTGAATAATTTAGCTTAAAGTTAGAGTCTGGTAGATAATCAAGACTGATTGCTTTTACTTGCTCAAAATCAAATAGGTTTTCTGTTATATAGGCATCTATTGAATCTTCATTTTCCGTAAAACTGTCATATCCAAGCTCTCCAAGTTCTGCAATTAGAATTTGTGCAACAGTTTCATTAAAGGGATTTATTTCACATTTTAATTCAATGTAATCCATGTTTTAAATTTGTTTAGTCTTGTTTTGATGAAAGTTTTCTCTATTATTTTATGTTGTAATTTACAAAAATAATCTTCTTCAATTAAAAGTCTTCATTAATTCAATAATAAAGCTGAATCAATTTTATTTGTTTTGAAAGGAAAAGGCAAATTGATTAGTTTTGGTTTCGTTTATACTATTGTTTATTACTGTTTTATATTTTACGCAACCGTTTTCGTTATTTGAAACAATTCTAAACTTCTTTTTTTATTTTTAATTTGATTGACTTTAAATCAAATATTGGTAATATTGCTAACAGTTATTAAGAATAACACTTGTATTTAATTACAATCTTTAAGTAAACAAATGGATTTTCTTTCAATTAAATTTTATGTGATGGCTTATCTTGTATGCTATCTTGAAGTCTTCGGAGGACTTTAATCCACTTCCTATTCTTGATCCCTGCGATCTACTCTAGAACCTTCTTTTCTAGACTTTCACTATCTATTTATTGAGTATTTGTAATTGATGTATTTGTGCATCAATCATTATATAATAAGGCACTTATTTCTTTGTATAGTGTCGTACCCTATAGATTAATCAAAATCGTTAAATAAAATTATATGCAAAAGTCACTATTATTAGGTGTCGAAGCTATTGCTCAAGGGGCAATTGACGCTGGAATGTCAGGTGTTTACGCTTATCCAGGAACGCCTTCTACAGAAATTGCTGAGTATGTTCAGCATTCTAAGCTAGCTAACGAACGTAAAATTCACAGTGAGTGGTCTGCTAATGAAAAAACAGCTATGGAAACAGCTCTTGGTATGTCATATGCTGGGAAAAGAACTATGGTTTGTATGAAGCACGTTGGTTTGAACGTTGCAGCTGACTGTTTTATGAACGCAGCTATTACAGGCTCAAATGGTGGAATGATCGTTACTATTGCTGATGATCCATCTATGCACTCTTCTCAAAATGAGCAGGATTCTCGTGTTTATGCTAAGTTTGCAATGATTCCAATACTTGAGCCATCAAATCAGCAAGAAGCTTATGATATGGTTCGTTTGGGTTTTGAATTGTCTGAGGTGTTTGGTACACCTGTTATGATGCGTATCACAACTCGTTTAGCTCATTCTCGTGCTGGTATAATTACAGCTACTGATATTGTTGCTGAAAATGAAATGTCTTTACCTAAAGATAAGCAGCAGTTTATTCTTTTGCCTGGTATTGCACGCCAACGTTATAAGTTGTTGTTGAGTAACCAAGAAAAATTTGAAGCTGCTTCAGCTGAATCTCCATTTAATCAATACACAGAAGGTTCTGATAAATCATTAGGTATTATTGCATGTGGCTTAGGTTACAATTATTTGATGGAAAACTACCCCAATGGTTATTGTCCATTTCCAGTATTGAAAGTATGCCAATACCCACTTCCTCGTAAGATGGTTGAAAAAATTACTAGCGAATGTGATAAGATAATGGTTCTTGAGGAGGGTTACCCTGTTGTTGAAGAAATGCTGAAAGGTTACCTTGAAAAAGAAGCTGTTATCGGTCGTTTGGATGGAACTTTATCTCGCGATGGTGAATTAACTCCAGATATGGTTGCTAAGGCTCTTGGATTTGAGCTTGAAGAAGGCATGGCTATTCCTGATCTTGTTTCAGCTCGTCCACCAGCATTATGTGTTGGATGTAGCCATCACGATGTTTATAAGGCATTGAATGAGGTTATTGCTGAGTATGGCGAAGGTCGTGTGTTCTCTGATATTGGATGTTATACATTAGGAGCGTTACCTCCGTATCGTGCTATTAATGCATGTGTTGACATGGGTGCTTCTATTACAATGGCAAAAGGTGCTGCTGATGCAGGTCTTATTCCTTCTGTAGCAATGATTGGTGATTCTACTTTTACTCACTCAGGTATGACTGGTTTATTGGATGCAATCAACGAAAATTCTCCAATTACAGTTATTATTTCTGATAACGAATCTATTTCCATGACAGGTGGTCAGAAGTCTTCTGCGAAAGGTAAATTAGAAGATATTTGTGCAGGTTTAGGTGTTCACCCTGATCATATTCACGTCTTAATTTCTTTACCTAAGAAACATGAGCAACTAAAGGATATTATTCGTAAAGAATGTGATTATCAAGGCGTGTCAGTAATTATTCCACGTCGTATTTGCGTTCAGAAGAATGTTCGTGACCAAAAGATCAAAAAAGCGTTGAAAGCTAAAGAACTTTCAAGAGCTTAATTTAATCTTTGCCCAAATAAATCAATCATTCAATTTATCGGTAAGCAGTTTCGGTTGCTTCCTAGAATAAAATAGCATACATATGAAAACAGATATGGTTATTGCAGGTGTTGGCGGACAAGGAATTCTTTCCATTGCTGCTGCATTAGGATCTGCTGCTTTAGATAATAATTTACACATGAAACAAGCTGAAACTCATGGTATGAGTCAGCGTGGAGGTGATGTTCAGTCATTCATGAGAATTTCGGATAAACCTATTTACTCAGATTTAATTCCTAAAGGTGGTGCTGATATTATTTTATCAGTAGAGCCAATGGAAGCTTTACGTTACCTTCCTTACCTTAAAAAAGGGGGATATGTTGTAGCAAACTCTTCTCCATTTATCAACATTACTGATTATCCTGATGAGGCTGAATTGATGAAAACAATTAAAGCTTTACCAAATTATATATTGATTGATGCTGATGAAATTGCAAAAAATGTGACAGGTTCTACGAGAGCTTTTAACTTTGTAATGCTAGGTGCTGCTTCTCCATTCATCGATGTTCCTTTTGAATATTTAGAAGAAGGTATTCGTAAGATTTTTGGTAGAAAAGGTGAGGACGTTGTGAAAATGAACATCGACGCTCTGCATGCAGGACGTAAATTCTCTCAAGAGAATAAATAATACGATGGAACAGTTTGTCAATTGTTGATAAATATAAAAGCCTCAGTGTTGATTTGCTGAGGCTTTTTATTACTAGACGGAGCTTAAGCTTTGTTATCTAGAATTTCACTTATGCTTCTTAAGCAAGTGGCTATTTCTCGTTTGAATGGGTGATTTGGCATAATGCCAC
>JADGEF010000181.1 GCA_016744515.1 Marinifilaceae bacterium
GCATGATATTATAATTTAAAAATAAGGAATCATGAAACATGTTACTGTAAGCAAATCACAGCGTAAAGAAGTATGTAGTTACCGGAATTATTTATGATATTTGTTTTGTTATTAATAAGGGGGTGTTTCTAAAAAAATAAAGGTCTTTATTTTAACTACTAAACTAACTAAGCTATGGGTGATAAGTCTAATGCTTTTTAAAAACAGATAAAATGAAAAATAAAATAATAAACATGTTTGGTAACAATAAGCCTATCCAAAACGAAGGTGTAAAATATTCAAAATTGCTTGAAGAATTTATACTCCCATTTAAAGAAGACTTTGTGGATGTCGAATTTATAGACGATATTTTCGATTTTGCAATGAATGCTTGGAACTTTGGTAATATTAAAACGATTGTACCCAGACGTGATTTTGAAAAAATTATTTCTGCAGGTCAAAGTCAAGATATAGATTTTATCTTGTTAAAAAAGATGATAGATTTTAAGGCTAAAAATTATAAAGAGTACACTAATTTTATTGTGAGCTGTGAGTTAAAAGGAACCGACAAAAACGCAATACTATCTGTTGTTACGCAAGAGGAAGATGCTTATTTAGAGACTATGCTTAATGAGCACGATGATTTTGATAGCGAAGATAATCAGCTTACTGAAGAGGATTTTGAAGAGAATTATATCAATCGTTCGGCTATTGTTTTAAAACCATTACAACCGTTTTTTGACTGGATTAACGCATTGTATCCAGAAGATAAAATGACTGAAGTTGAGGAAAGCAATACTTATTTAGTTAATAATGAAATTGAAGATGTAAACACGTGGCTTAAAAAGAAGTATGATAAGCTTTTTAAAATGGAATTAGATGAGTGGCACTCAAATAAAAAAGAATGGCCCAGGAATCGTAATTATAAAATGTTTAAGCAATGGTTTCATGTTGATATTTCGACTATGATTTACGATTTGGAAAAAGAACCGGTATCAAAATCAGAATAATTAATCATTTTAATATCTGAAAATGAAAATATCATTAAACGAATTTGAGCAGATTATTGATGAGCGTATCCTAAAAAGAGGACTTTCTTATTTTAAAGGAGGTGCAATTACTGATTTCTCAGAAATCTCAACAGGAGAATACGAAGCCATTGTTTTGGGTACGGAAGAATACACCGTTCAATTAAAAATAAGTAACAATATTATTGTAGAGCACAATTGCGATTGCCCTTACGATATGGGATCTGTTTGCAAACACGTAGTTGCAGTAATTTTTCATCTGCAACAAGATGAGTTAGAATTGAATCAACCCAATTCGTCTAAACCTAAAAAGAAAAAGACTAAGTCTATTTCTCAACAAGTAAAAGAATTACTAAAAGCAGTATCGCATAAAGAGTTGATAGAGTTTGTTGAAGAGAACAGCAAAAAAGATAAAAAATTCAGAAATTATTTTCTAGCATCCTTTGGTCATTTAAGCCAAAGCCAATCGAAAGAGTTTTATCAAAAACAAATTCATTCTATTTTACAGAGCGCAGCAGGCCGAGATGGGTGGATTGGTTGGTCGGATATGAAATATGTGGTAAACACAACCGAACCATTCTTAGAAAATGCCGAAAAGTATTTAGTGACTAATAAGTTTGAGAATGTATTCTATATAAGTACAGCTTTGTTGGAAGAAATAACGGAGGCGTTTCAATACGGAGATGATAGTAATGGAGACTTAGGTTATTTTATAGAATCGGCTATGGACTTACTCTCAAAATTAACGCAAGAGAAGCTCCCTAAAATCTTGAAGGATGAAATTTTTGAGTATTGTATTTCTGTCTTTAAACAAAAACTATTTGAGGGGTGGGATTGGCATTTAGACATACTTCATATTGCTTGCAAATTAATTGAAGAAGGAAGTGATGCAGACATCATATTTAATTGTTTGGATACCATTACTGGAGAGTATGAAAGGGGAAGAGCTCAACTTTTTAAACTAGATTTATTAAGAAAATTTAAGGATGAAAAAGAAGTAGATAGGTTTATCAATAAACATATTTCAAATTCATCAATACGAACGCAAGAAATAGAAAAGGCATTTAAAAACGAAGACTTTGAAAGAGTAATTGAGCTTTCAAAAGATGGAATTAAATGTGATGAAAAGGATAAACCAGGATTAGTAAAGGTTTGGTACAATTGGCTACTAAAAGTTGCACAAGTTCAAAAAGACACTCCAAGAGTCATTGAATACGCACGGTTTTTATTTATTGAGAACTTTCATCCCGAACAAGATTATTATCAAATCCTTAAAGACAACATTGAAAATGAAAAGTGGCATCCATTTTTAGAAGAAATAATAAAAGAAATTACTCCCAAACGAGGATGGACTGGCATAGAGTTAATTCGAAAGATTTACATAAAAGAACAATGGTGGAGTAGGTTGTTTTTAATGCTTAAACAAAATGTTTCTTTGGAGAATATTCAACAGAATGAGCAGTATTTAGCAAAAGATTACTCATCTGAATTGATTGAACTGTACAGTGAAAGAATTACGAATTATGTAGAAAAATATATTGGAAGAAATCATTACCAAACGGCTTGCAAGTATTTACGCAGAATGAAAAAATTGGGAGGGAATGACAGAGTTAATGAATTAATAGAATTGTTTAGAAAGCAATACCCGAAGCGTAGAGCATTAATGGACGAATTAAATCGAGTATAAATGATAAGCCAATGTATAACTAAAACTTGTTAGAGAGTTTGGTTGTTGCCTTGTACAGACATGTTGCGAAGATTAAAGACGAAACGTTAATAAAAGTAACTGTTTATAAGACCTGTGAACCCAATAATATTCTCGAGGAAGTTATTCCTTTTAGAAAACAGATAGAATCTCGAAAACGAATACAAAAAGAAAAACCGAAGCTTAAAGGCTTCGGTTTTTTTATTTCTTATGCTTGGTGCAAGTTATCGGTTATAGCCTGTAGTAACCGACAACTTCTGATTCTACACACAAAAGAGAGCTGCACGCTTGATTATTTTAAATTTAAGGCATTGCGAAATCTGTTAATGCGAGCGAATGACAAGTAAGTCGATAGCATAAGTTTTGTATGGATTGGAATTAAAATGCATGAATAATAGAAATGACTCTAGTTTTATGGGACACTCTGTTTTATTTGCATGTAATTTTACACTAAGACCCCTATTTTAAAAATATATTTGCTGAATAGGAAATGTTTTTTCATCTTTGCAGTGTCATTTATGGGGGGTGTCTCTGAAAAATATGTTTTTTAAGAAATAAAGCCCTTTATTCTAACTAATAAACCAAATAACCATGTCCACTATTCGTTTTCAAGCTTTAACAGAACTATTGTCAAGAGTCCCTAAGGCTGTTCAACTGCCATCTAATAAGGTGACCGATTATTATGGAGATCTTGTATTCAATACAGACTCTATGAGAAAGTATTTGTCGAAAGAAGCCTTTAAAGTTGTAATGAATGCCAATAAGAATGGTGGCGCTATTGAAAGAAAAATGGCTTCAGGTGTTGCTGCAGGTATGAAAGCTTGGGCAATTGAAAACCATGTAACTCACTACACACACTGGTTTCAGCCATTAACCGATGGTACAGCCGAAAAACACGATGGTTTTATCGATTATGGTGATGGAGGGCATATGATAGAAAATTTTTCGGGCGATTTGCTTACACAGCAAGAGCCAGATGCTTCTTCTTTTCCTTCGGGAGGAATTCGCCAGACATTTGAAGCTCGTGGTTATACGGCTTGGGACGTTTCTTCACCAGCCTTTATTGTAGGAACAACACTTTGTATACCTACCGTATTTATTTCTTACACGGGTGAGGCGCTTGACTACAAAACACCTTTGCTTAAAGCTTTGGCGGCAGTTGATGAGGCTGCTGTAGGTGTATGTCAGTATTTCGATAAGAATGTAACAAAGGTGCATACCAACTTAGGTTGGGAACAAGAGTATTTCCTAATTGATGAAGCTTTGTATCAGGCTCGCCCAGACTTGGCTTTGACAGGTCGTACCTTAATGGGACACTCTTCGTCTAAAGACCAGCAATTGGATGATCACTATTTTGGATCGATTCCTGAGCGTGTTACGAATTTTATGATGGAACTGGAACTTGAATGTCATAAATTAGGTATTCCAGTAAAGACTCGCCACAATGAGGTAGCTCCAAGTCAGTTCGAATTAGCACCTATTTACGAGGAAGCTAATTTAGCTAATGATCACAACCAATTGTTGATGGATGTGATGAAGAAGGTTGCTCGTCATCATAAATTTAGAGTCTTATTCCACGAGAAGCCATTTGCAGGAATTAATGGTTCGGGTAAGCACAATAACTGGTCATTGGGTACCGATACAGGTGTTGTTTTATTAGCACCGGGTAAAAATCCGAAAGCAAATATTCAATTCTTGTGTTTTGTAGTGAATACATTAATGGCAGTTTTCAAAAATCAAGATTTATTGCGTGCTTCTATTTTAACAGCATCAAATAGTCATCGTTTGGGAGCAAACGAGGCACCTCCTTCAATTATTTCTGTTTTCTTAGGCGATGAGGTTTCTAAAATGTTAGACCGAATTGTAGAGGAAGTTGGAGAAAGAAAGATGACTCCAGACGAGAAGACAGCATTAAAATTAGGTATTGGTCGTATTCCTGAGATTATTCTTGATAATACTGACCGTAACCGAACTTCGCCTTTTGCTTTTACAGGAAACCGATTTGAGTTTCGTGCTGTTGGTTCTAGTTCGAATAATGCCGCTGCAATGACTGCTCTGAATGCAGCAGTTGCTATTCAGTTAAACGAATTTAAAGCTGCTGTCGATTTCTTAATCGAAGAAGGTATTAAAAAAGATGAAGCTATTTTCCAGGTGATGAAGAAGATGATTATTGAATCGAAGCCAATTCGTTTCAATGGTGATGGTTATTCTGACAACTGGGTGGAAGAAGCAAAAGAAAGAGGTCTTACAAATATCACTAGTGTGCCTGAATCTATATCTAAGTATTTAGATCCTGAAGCTAAGAAAGCATTAATTGGTGGTGGTGTTATGAGTGAAAAAGAACTTGAAGCACGTGTTGAGGTTGAGATGGAAAAGTTCACAAAGAAAATTCAGATTGAGTCTCGTGTGCTTGGCGACTTGGCGATTAACCATATTGTTCCTGTAGCAGTAGCTTATCAGACTAAGTTGATACAGAATGTTCAAGGTTTGAGAGATATTTTCGATAATGGTGAGTTTGAGGAAATGGCAGGAGCGAGAAAAGATTTGATCAGACAAATATCAAATCATATTTCTTCTATTAAAGCTGAAGTAAAAGCAATGGTTGAAGCTCGTAAAGAGTGCAATTTAATTGAAGGTGCTACCGAGGCGGCATATGCATACGATAAAAATGTTTGCCACTATCTTGAAGAGATTAGATATCATATCGACAAACTTGAATTGATTGTGGATAATGAAATGTGGCCATTGCCAAAGTATAGAGAGTTGTTGTTCAATAATTAATTCTTTATAGGTAA
>JADGEF010000042.1:0-21683 GCA_016744515.1 Marinifilaceae bacterium
TGAATTAATTAACAATAGTGAAGCCTTTCTCTTTCTATGGCAAAAAGAACCCTCTAGAATTCAAACTTATAAAGCCTAAATTAGGTGCGAAACTTGAGTCATAGATATAAAAACTTAGTTTATTCCCCTCTTTTTAAAAACACCTTTAATCCCCTGTGAAGCCCATTCAATAGGCTTTTTCTTTGATATAAGCAGTCCTTTCTATGTTTTGTTAAGCGAACATCTGAAAATACTAAAAACTAGGATTCAGGCTTTAAAAGACTGGGTTTTTGAAATATGCTTGAATCGTACAAATCATAGATATAAAAACCTAGTTTATTCCCTCTTTTTGAAAACACCTTTAATCCCCTACAAAGCCCATTTAATGGGCTTTTGCTATGAAGTAAGCCATGCTTTCTATGTTTTATTATGCGTATATCTAAAATATTGAAAACTGGGTTTAAGCCTGCTTTAAACGGTTTTCATGTAAAGTAAATGAGAATAGTTCATAAAAATTTATGGGGGACAAATAAGGGGACAGTAAAATATTTCTAAGCGACTAAGTGTCTAGTAGTCATTACGCAACGTTTTATGATTTGGGTTCTGTTGGGGCTACATGAAAATCTTCGTGAGTTATACTTACGAGGATTTTTTTGTTTTTAGTCACAGCATACTCTTAAGCTTCTGTCAGTTTTAAAGCCATTGGGTATATTTTGTAAGGCTTTACTTTATTTCTATTTCATTAGGATTTTATAGACTTCTTTCAAGAAGTTATATGAGTAATAATAAGCATATGACGTTTCCGCTAGATTCTAGATCTCAAAGCCATTCAGTAATTGAATTTACCCACTTAGGAGTTTAACTGACCACTTTATCCGAATTTTCTTCAGTAAATCATGTTGATGGATTTCATTTGCATCATGAAACCATTAAATTTACACATTATGAAAGGAATACTAATTAGTCTACTAATTTTAGTTGTTTGCCAACTATGCCTGGCATCAGAAAAGAACACTTTACCTGAAGAACCTTGGCGTGCCATTACATTTATGGAAAAAGCATCTCCTGACATTCGTTGGGAAGGTGATATCTCCATCAAACTGTTTGGTAACTATAGCCAAGAAGATTCATTAATGATTGAAAATTCAATTAAAATTTTAAACGAACTCTGCGAAACAGTAACATTAAGCATTACTCCTTACGATCGTGGAAATCTTGAACTGTATTTTCTGGATAGTATAAATAAACAAGCCTACGAAAGTATTGTTCACATAGAGAAAGATCAAAAATCAAACTGGCAGTATAATTCTAATCAAAAAAAAATTATAACACACTTTAACCAAGCATTAAATTTCGAATTGGTTCCAAAAGAAAATCAACAGAATTTCTTAACTAACACGTTAGCATGGTCACTCTATCCCAAATATATAAATAGCGATTATTTGTATGAGAAGGGAAGGGAAGTTTACCAAAAGCCAAAAAGTATTTTTAATCAAGTCAGATCTATTAAAGTATCTAACGAATGGGTTAAAGATAAGGTTTTCCTTAATTCAAAACTAAGTCAGTTCGATCGCCAAATTATTAAAGCAGTTTATGCTTCAAATTATGCACAACTTCTACCAATAGCAAAGAAACAATACAATTTGCTTCCAAGCTGGGTTAATAAAAATTCTTATTTCATACTCGTTTTTCCGTCGGTACTTGCTCTATTTCTTTTAACTGGATTAATCATTCTCTTCTACAAAAAAGTGGGCGTAAAAATTCAAAATAAAATTGCTCAATTTAATGTTATATCTGCCTTAGCCTTATTGTCTATTGGCGCTATCGGCACGTTGTATATAATATCAGCAGATCAGTTGCACAACCCTTACTTCAGTTTTTTCAATACAATGGATATTCTACTTGTATTTTTTGTTCTGCTTGTTATAGGGCTTCTTGCTCTTAATATTATACGGAAAATTGAATTAAGCATCCATAAACACACACAACACAGGTATTTTAAAGTTCTATTACTATTTTTATCAACGAGTCTTATTCCTACAGTAAGCTTATTGCTTATTGTCTATGCTACCACAAGGGGAGATCTTAATAAAGAAGTAGTTCTAGTCATAATTCGTTTCTTTTGTGTTTTCACTATTATTGGTGCAATAAGGGCTTTAATCAGTTCCTTTATCTTAAAGGAAAAAGAACTGAAAATTGAAAATGAAGTTAAATTAGCTAAAATGCAAGAACTTAAAACAAAGGCCGAGTTGGGTGCTTTGCATTCTAAAATTAACCCTCACTTTCTATACAACTCGTTAAATTCCATTGCTGGATTAGCAAAAACCGATTCGGAAAAAACAGAACACATGGCGCTTTCGCTCTCTAAATTGTTTCGATACTCTATAAACAAAGAACAATCCGATTGGTCAACTCTCGAGGAAGAAATACAAATGGTAAATATTTACCTTGATATTGAAAAGGTTCGTTTCGATGATCGGCTGAAGTTTACCATCGATTTACCTGATGAATTAAAAACAAGTAAAATTCCTCGTTTTAGTATTCAACCCCTTGTTGAGAATGCCATTAAGCATGGTATTTCAAAATTAGTTACTAAAGGAGAAATACATATCTCTGCCAAAAAAACGGAAAAATGGATGGAAATTACAGTAAGCGATAACGGCCTTGAATTCCCGAAAGAACTAGTACCAGGCTTTGGGATACAAATCATTTATGATAAATTGGAAATCATGTATCCAAATGGCTTTGAGCTGCATTTCGTAAATGCTCCCAATAAACATATAATGCTCAAACTTTCGTAAAAACTGGCCTTTTGAGGAATAACAAATAACAAAATTGAAATGAATACATACAGAACCATTATTATAGATGACGAAGCAATTGCTCGCCAACGATTAAGCCGTTTGCTGAATGAATGTAATGGTCAAATTCAGCTTATTTCGGAAGGGAAAAATGGAATTGAAGGAGCCGATTTAATTAATAGCTTGAAGCCTGATCTTATTTTCCTAGATATTCAAATGCCTGGTAAAACGGGCTTTGAAATGCTCAAGGATTTAAAGCATATTCCACATGTTGTATTTTGTACTGCTTATGAAGAATTTGCTTTACAAGCATTTAATACTTTAGCCATAGATTATTTGGTTAAACCTGTTGAAAAAGATCGCTTGCAACTTACATTGGAGAAATTAAATCGAAATGCGGCCTCTAGTCCTGGTTTACAAATTGATGAATTACTTCAACTTGTGAATCAGAAAATGGAGAGCAAAAAACTTCAATCGATCCCCTACAAAATTGGAGACAGGGGTATTCTCATCAAAATCGAGAAAATCACCTATTTCTTTGCAGCCGAAAAGTATGTGGAATTCTACACTAAGGATGGCAAGAAATACCTTACCGAATTAAGCTTAAAGAAACTTCTTGAGCGACTGCCTGATAATTTCAGGCAGGTACAACGGAGCATTATTGTTAATATCAATTTTGTAAAAGAGTATCGGAAGTATTTTAGAGGTAAATATATCCTTATTTTGGACGATATAAACTCTAATAAATTGGAAACAGGTCGGACATTTTCCAATAACATAAAAGAGTATCTATCCATTGAGTAGTTGCACCCTTTATTTAGTGAAATAATGTAGTTATGGGCAAGCTTAAGGAATAATAAACTCACAAAAGGGTGCATTGAAATGTTTTTGTATTATATAAGCTATTGATATACAGAGTTTAATTCAGGCAATTTAATCATTATTGTCGCCAATTCAGTTAGGGTAAATAAAGGGTTCCAAGTAAGATGTTATCCAAAAATCAGATTGTTAAGAAAATAAAATTAAAGCCAAATAATAGATTATCTGGTTATGATGATTCTCACTAATATTCTCTATTTGACAAGGTTGAAACAATAATAAATTTCGGTAAGCACCTAAAAACTAATTGGGGATAAATAAGGGGGGCTTAAAATATTACAGAGCTCGTAATCATCTAATCTTTAAGGTTTAAGCTGTTCCTGTGTGGGTTCTATTGGGGCACTTATAATCTTCGTAAGTTTGATACTTGCGAGGATTTTTTTTATATAGATCACAACATACCTTAAAGTTTTGGTCATTTTATTAATCTAGTTAGAATTCATACTTTAGTAAGAACCTATTTTAATGAAAAGGCCTTAGAAATATTGAAACCAAAGAAGATTTCCCCCTTGAATGGATCACCAGTCGTTTCACCAATAAAAGCTTTTTCGGCAACCTGTGTTGAGTTACTGAAAAACAATTGAAATACATGAGCTCCCGTTTTGATATCCAATCCTATTGATAAAGGGTTTCTAAACTCAATATTTGAGGAGTCAGATTGTGATTGATTCACCAAATAATATTCAAAAGTTAAAGCAAAACGATAGTTCAGTTTCAAACTCCCTCCCATACCCAAGGCAAAAAGATCATTTTTCTGACTCTTATATTTCACCAGGTTACGATGTACCCAAGTAGGCAATATCTGTAAGGAAATACGATCTGAAAACTTACGAGCTAAAATCAACTGAGTGGTATAAGCATATCTTGAACTCTCCAAATTATCTCGTTCTGGATTTATCCATTTAGCCCCCATATAGGCTGTATTAAAATATAAGGCTAATGATAATGGAATATTTCGTCCACCTTCACTTTGTTGCAATAGACTATATTTTCCAAACAGTTCATAGGTCTTATTCAAACTGCTACGACGAAGACCAAACATGATATTATCTCTAAGACCATATTCTAAACTCAAACTGGTGGTTGCCTGATCGGCTCCAAAAAAATCGTACAAACCCGATTTAATTTCGCCAAAACGATGGTTGATTCTAAAATCCATAACACCCTTTGTTAAAAACTCACTACTCTGTCCGTGAATTAAGTGTGGTGATTGAAATATCTGCATGGGTAGGGTTTCAGATATTTGTGCTTGAGTAACTTGAGATGAAAACAGGACCAATAATAAGCCCAGACTGTATCTATTAAGCATAGTTGTGTTTTTGAAATGAAGGGTTTAGTTTTTCTCGGCACCTTGGTCAATCCAAGCTTGAATCTGAGATATTTTACAGTCATCAGTCATTGGACTTGAGGGCGGCATAGCCGAATAGGAAGATGAATGTTTAATACTACCCAGAAAACTACCATCATCAATAGTTTTTTTAATCCCCTCAAAATTTGAATAGTCAATTCCTCCTGAAGGTAAATTCGTATTATGACAAGACACACATGAATTCTCGATATAGGGTTTTATATGACTTGAATAAGTCACATTATTAGTGTCGCAATCGGTATATAATTCTTCTTCATTATTACTGATGCAAGACGAAAGAATAAATAGACTTAATAGAATGATTTGATGATATTTATTTAACATGCTTAAATTAGCAAATGAGTGTTTGTTTAAAAATTGCTGCAAAGTTAAATCGCTTTTTTGGGAATAGGAATACCAACATTTAGGTATTTATTTAACCTGTGTAAAATAAAATGGATACCATTTTCTTAATTTGATTTAGGTATTGCATTGACTCTTCGTGTACTGTAAAAGACATCTTGTTAGCTACTTGCATTCGATTGCCTTTCGTCGTATATTAAAAATGAAAAGATGAATTAGTCTTTTATTCAAAATTATCTATCCTCAAATTAATTAGATGTTTAATCTAATTCTATATGTATTTTCAGGTCAAAATTTACAAAAAACTGAAATACCTAGATGTTGGTATTGTATATAATAATAAACACCGCTTATTTTGCATCGAGATTTTAATCTAATCAGAAAATAAATAAGATGTTCAAGAAAATAGCTTTAGGTACTCTAATTTTACTTGCCCTACAAATTGATATTAAAGCACAATCGACAAAAACTAGTGATAAACAGAAAGTCGAAAAAAAAGAGTCCTCATTAACAATAGGCGGTTATGGCGAAATAACCTATAAACACTACGATTATAGTCTAAATCCTAAGGCTAGTTTAACTACAGGCACACTAAAAGAAAATAGAGCGACAATTGATATTCCACGATTTGTAATGTCGATAAATTATGATTTCGGATCGGGATTTAGTTTGGGCACCGAAATAGAGTATGAACATGGCGGTACAGGTAGTGCTATGGAATTTGAATACGACGAAATGGGTGAGTACGAAACTGAAGTGGAAAAAGGAGGCGAGGTTGTGCTTGAACAATTCCACTTAACCAAGCGTTTTTCCAGTGCTTTTAACCTGAGAGTTGGGCATTTGATATTGGCAATGGGATTAACAAACAAGCATCACTTACCAACTGAATATTTTACATCGTCGAGACCAGAATCGGAAACGGCATTTATGCCAAGCACATGGCACGAAACGGGTTTAGAGGCTTTTGGGCAAATTCAAAACTGGCGATATAAGGTGCAATTGGTGAATGGATTGGATGCAAACGGATTTTCGTCAAACAAATGGATTGCAAGTGCAGTGCAAGGTAAATTTGAAATGGCAAAGGCTACTAATATGGCATTCGTTGGCGATTTAGAATATATTGGGATAGATGGTATCACCTTAGGAGGCTCAATTTACACTGGTAAAACAACAAAAAACATAGTGGATGTAAATAAGCTAAAAGGGCTTGATGGACGAGTGACTATTTACTCATTATATGGTAAACTTAACACTGGTAATTTCGTTGCCCGTGCAAACTTTATTAAGGGAAATATAGGCGATTCATATAAAATTAACGAAGCCAACAGATCATTACCCAGAACAAGTCAGTATTCTAAAACACCTGTTGCCAAAGGCGCTATGGAATACGGTGTTGAATTAGGATATAATGTTCTTGCTTTTTACCCAAGTACTAAAACGAAGTTATACCCTTTTGTTCGCTACGATTATTACAATAGTATGGAGAATGTAGCAGAAGGTATATGGGCCGATCCTAGATATAAAAAAGAAGTTTACACTCTGGGGTTCAACTGGTTTGTGAAATCAAATATTGCTATAAAAGCTGATTACAGCCTACGTAAACTGGGCTCTAAAGAACTAAACGACGAAAAAACATTTGGTCTTTCAGTAGTTTTTGCTGGAATCTTTAAATAATCCAATAATTAATAATCAAACACGAAAATACTATGAAAATTACAAAACTATTAATTGCACTGTCAATAGCATCTGTCATTGCATTTACATCTTGTTCAAACGATGATGATGACACAATTAAACCAAAAGTAGACACAGAAAATGGTCTATTTATGAGTAATGACCGAGAGGTAGACTACCTAGTAAAAGTTGCAGCAAAATTATCGGCTGATGCCACGAAACTTCATGATTCGTGGGCTAATGATTATGTAACAAAATTCACGAATCTCGACAAAGCAAGCTCTACCGACTTTTTAATTGACGGTATTGTTGGTATTGCTACAGAAGTGGGTACTGAGAAAATTGCTGGTCCATTTAAATCTAAAAATGTATTGGAGGTTGAATCTTGGTATTCGTGGAATTCATTAACTGACTTTAAGAATAATATGAGAAGTCTTGAGAATTCTTATAAAGGAGGTTACGATACTGATACCCGAGGTGCATCACTAGCATCTTATTTTGAGAAAAATAATGCAGACTTAAACAATAAAATTACCAAAGCTATTGATGATGCAATTGTAGCTATAGACGCTATTCCTGAACCATTCAGAAATCAATTAAATAAGTCTGAGTCGAAATCGAAAATTGAAGAAGCAATTCTAAAATGCGGTCGAGTTGAAAGTCTTTTTGCTGGTGAAGTGAAAACCATAGTTGTTAATGCACGTAAAGATTATGATTTCACTGAAATTATTAAAGTCTATGCAAACCAAACAATTATTCCAACATACAAGGACATGAAAACAAATGCGCTGAAGATGTATAATGCTGCCAAAAAATTTAAGGCTACAAAAAAACAAGCAGATTTGAATGAGGTATGCGAGGCATGGAAAAAAACACGTATTGCTTGGGAAAGTAGTGAGGCTTTTCTTTTTGGTCCTGCTGATTCTGAAAATTTAGATCCTGCATTGGATAGTTGGCCATTAGATAAAACTCAACTAGACGGTATTCTAAAAGGTAAAGACTCTATTGATAAAATACAACTGACTGATGTAACAAGTGGTTTTCATACACTTGAATACTTATTATTCAGAGCAGGTTCAAACAGAACAACTAAGTTCTAGAACTGTATTTCATACTTAATTACAATATCTTCCTTACATGTTATAGCCCTATAAGGTTAATTATATGTAGGGAAAATATCCATTTATAATAAAACTAAGACTAATCCTATGTCTATAGTAACCTGTAAATTTAACAAATATAAAAAGTGGTATTCAGTATATTCAATTGGCTTACTTTGCGGACTAATCCTTTTAGGATGTAGTAAAGCTGCAGATGAAATTATGATTAATTCTGCAGATGAAATAGCAAAACTTAAATCATTATCGGCCGATGAATTAACCATTTTTACGTCTTCTAATGTAGCATTTGACACACCTTCTGCACTTATTGAAGCAAATCCACAAATGAATGAGCGCTTTTTAAGAGGGGATGCTTTGTATGATCAGACTCGCGTAGCTAACCCAACCGAATTTAAAGGTGCTGGTGGATTAGGACCTTTGTATGTTGGTTTCTCTTGTGGAAGTTGTCATACAAATGCCGGGAGAAACAAAAGTACACTAATAACACACGGTGGTTCAGGTAATGGTTTTTCTTCACAACTGGTCTTTATCAAAAGTAAGAATGGACAGTATTTTCCTGAATATGGACGAGTATTACACGATCAAGCCACCTATGGCGTTCAACCTGAAGGACGAATAAAAGTTGAGTATATCGAAAAGAACTACACGTTTGCTGATGGAGAATCTTATAGTTTGGTGACTCCAAAGTATAAAATTACGGACTGGTATGCTAGCAAGATTCCAGATGAAGAATTGGTGATGAGTGTTCGTACACCATGCAGCCATGTTGGAATGGGACTTGGCATGGCAGTCGATCAAAATGAAATTTTAGCCTTAGCTGCAAAAGAATACCCTGAATACAATATTAGCGGTGAAGCCAACTGGGTTTATGAGCGTAATCAAAAATTGCTGGGTACTGGAGGATTAAAAGCACAGCATGCCGACCTAACGGTTGAGCTTGGCTTTTCTTCCGATATGGGTGTTACCAATCATCGTTTCCCTGATGAAGTTGGTAAAGATCAGAGCCAAACGACTGAAGATTTTGGCATCGAAATCTCAACCGAAGACATGGCTGATGTAGAATTCTATCTTATGAGTCTTGGAGTACCTGCACGACGTAATGTTGACGATCCACAAGTGCTTAGAGGTGAACAGAACTTTAGAGAAGCAAAGTGCAACCTTTGTCATGTTGAAACACTTCATTCCAGCCCTGAGCCTATAAAACTAATGGATGGAACACCTATGCCTCATTTGGCAAATAGAACTTTCCATCCCTATACAGATTATTTGGTTCATGATATGGGACCTGAATTGGGAGATGATTACGACCAATATAATGCCTCAGGTGACGAATGGCGAACAGCTCCATTATGGGGAGTAGGACTACTTGATAATGTAAGTGGACATACAAGATTTCTTCACGATCAACGCGCACGAAACCTAGTAGAAGCTATTATGTGGCATGGTGGCGAAGGTGCTTATTCTCGTGAGAAATTCCGCACGATGTCAAAAGAAGATCGTGACGCTATGGTTGCATTCCTTGAGTCTTTATAAAATTGATAAGAACAAAATAATGAACTATAATAATATCTATTACCCTGATTTAAACACGCAGGTTGATGCTTCGATCTTTACAAGAAAAGATGGTGTCAGCGAAGTTCATTTCATGATAAAGCCGAATGCTAAAAAAGGTTTTGCCAATCAGATGGATGACTTACAAAGTGCGTGGAACCGTCGATTACAAGAACTTAATATCAATGTAGACTCAGTTATTCTTAAACGCTTTTTTATGAGTGATTTGGTAAACCAATACCCACTCTTCAAAGAAAAGTTAGCCAATAGCACAGCAAGTGAAGAAGGAAGTTTTGGTGTTTCCATTGTAGAACAACCACCACTACCCGATAATAAAATAGTAATGTGGGCCTACCACGTTATTGATAAAAAAAATGATGCGAAGAAATATGTTGATCAGGGAAATCTGATTTGGAAACACAATAATTACCGCCAAATTTGGACAACACAAATGATTGATGCTAAAGTTGAAAGTTCTTTCGACCAAATGGATTCTATTTTCAAGACTTACACGCCTATGATTGAATCCTATAAACTGAGCTTGAGAGATAATGTGATTCGAACTTGGATTTACGTTCAAAATGTGGATGCAAACTACAATGGTGTTGTGATATCGCGCCGGGAATTGTTTGAAAAAAAAGGTCTGACCAAAGAAAGTAACTTCATTACCAGTACAGGTATCGAAGGTCGTTTTCACAATCCTGCTGTTAAAGTAAGCATGGATGCCTTGGCAGTTGATGGTCTTGAAAAAGGGCAAGTTCAGTTTTTGAATGCTCTCGACCATCTGAACCCAACCCATGAGTATGGTGTGACTTTCGAACGAGGAACAAGCGTTGAATATGGGGATAGAAAACAAATCTTTATTTCAGGAACAGCCAGTATCGACAATAAAGGTGAAGTTGTTCATGTGGGTGATGTTTACCAACAAATGCATCGAGCCATTGAGAATATCGAGGCTCTGCTAAGAGATACTCAAGCCGAACTATCTGATTTAGCCAAAATCATTGTTTACCTACGTGACCAAGGTGATTATCAAATTGTAGATCAATACTTGAGGAATAGATTTAAAGGCTTGCCTTACGTTATTGTGTGGGCACCTGTTTGCCGACCAGGTTGGCTAATTGAGATTGAAGGCATCGCCTTAACTGAAAACCTAAACAAAAACTACAAAAACTTCTAGATCATGAAAATCACAAATAAATTAATATTAGGTGCACTTTGCCTTACTTCTACCCTATCTGGTATTGCTCAAAATCAAGTGGATAAAAAGAATATCGATAAATATATTGAAAGTGATGTTATTTCTCTGGTTGACAGAGCTGGCTTTAGCTGGCAGACTTCAAAAGGAGATTTTAAATTGAAGCCTTATATGCTAATCTTCACTCGAGGAGAGTATAATTATGTAGATGATGAAGGTTTAAACATTGCCGAAGTTGATAATGTGATAAATACCGGATTTGGAATACCTAAAGCTGTTTTGGGTTTTGCAGGTACTGCTTTTGGTAAAATCACCTATAATTTTGCTCTTGATGCAGCTGCTTCAGGTGGGGCTTTATTGAACCAAGCTTGGTTCGATATTAATATGAAAGATGAATTTCGTTTGAGAGTTGGTAAATTTAAAACACCAATGAATAGAGCCTATCAAGTTAGACTAGGTCAAAGTTTATTGCCCGTTTTACCAGCATCTTTATCTACTCAAGTAAATGTACCCTATAGCTTAAATTCTGTAAACCCGGTTATGTCAACAGGTTTTGATATAGGTATAATGGCTCATGGTTTAATCAATAACAAATGGCAATATCAGGCTGGTATTTTTAATGGAACAGGTATTAAAATAAACCATCCAACCAATACCTTAAGTGATGATTTAGATATTCCATCGTTCTTATATTCGGGTCGTTTAGCTTATATGCCTTACGGTGCTATGCCTCTTCACGAAGGAGACCCAAAGGATATCAACAACTTTAAAATGTCTTTTGCGGCATCAGCTTCGTATAATGTGGAAGCCAATTACGAAAGTAGTAACGACCTAAGAATGGGGGCTGAGTTTTCAATTCTATCGAATCGATTCTATTTTTCATCAGAGGCATACACCTTAAATATGGATTTTGTTGAACGCCAAAAAACATCAGCCTCTATAAATTATTGGGGAGCTTATGCACAAGCCGGTTATATGCTAAAATCAAATATCCAACCAGTCGTTCGTTTCGAAGTTATGGATAGAAATTCGAGTGATGAAGATGGTCTTTTGCTTTTGCCAGCTATTGGTTTCAATTATTATATTATTGGTCAGAATTTAAAACTACAAGCCATGTATCAAGGATTAATTAAATCAGGACATGAAAATGATTACAAAGCCAATGATGATGATAATGGCTTGTCAGAACACAAACTTATAGTACAACTTCAATTCTCATTTTAAGCTAATAAAAGATGTTTAACTGTGTTTTTTAGATGGGATACAGTTGAATTAGAAGACCTTGGTTTCTCATCCTTTCCGAGGTCTTCATTTCTCAACTTATAAATACAATCACATGAAAGTTTCACGACTATCCGCAATTTTTGCTCTTTTCATATTCATGATATCCTGTTCTTCTGGAGGATCTGATGACGGTGATCCAAAAGTAGAAAAAAAAGCAACTTTAACGGGAAAAATAACCATTACTGATACAGATGCTTGGCCTACAGGAAATAATAAACTCGTATTACGAGGCTATAAATCGACTGATAGATCAGTACTTGCTTTCGAGAAAATATTAGCGAAACCTACTGATAATCTCATCAATTTTCGGATTGATAATCTGCCACTAGGTGCTTTATCCGATATCGAAATTGCTGTTGTCAATAATAATGATGCTAAGGATTTTGATACTAGAATGTATTATGGGAGTTTTATCGTGAGAGCAGAAGATCAGATTACGCTTCCTGAACTGAGCATGACATTAGGTGGAACTGCACCTGAGTTTTTACTTTCGAAAATTGAGGATAAAATATTTGCACCCAAATGCTTTAGCTGCCACAACTCTAAAGTCGCTGATAGAGATTTAGATTTGAGTAAATGGAACACTTTTTCCCATACAGTTAATAAGAATTCGCGAATTGATGCAACAAAAGTACTGGTAGTATCAGGCGATGCATCATCGAGTTTCTTAGTTCAGGTTCTTGAAAAACCTGAATTAGCTCCTAATATGATATCGGTGAAAATGACAGATACCGAAATGAATTTAATTAAGCAGTGGATCAATAAGGGAGCTTATAAAGAATAGGTTCCAAACAGATAATAATAAGTTATTCATTGTATCTCATTTGACTGAAGGATTGCCCTTGAAATGGGCAATCCTTGCTGATTAATTTAAATCTTCTTACCGATATAGAACACGTAACCATAGTACGCCTTATACTTGTTGTATAATTGCTCTTCGTACCTCTGGTTTCCTATGAAGCCTTCAGCAGTTGCATTGCCAGCATGCCTTTTTAAGAATGTCTCCTGTGCAGTTACCTGTGGAGCATAGAAATGTTCTGTCCAGCAATTTTCTGGTAAGATAAAAGAGGCTAGGGGAACGTATCCCGCTTTTTGCATTTGAGCAAGCTTATTGGGAATAGTATCTATTCCAGGATAGGCATCCTTCCAGAATTCTTCTATCTCAGTTGGCCGTTCTTCGGTAAACCACGATGCTTCTGATACTGCTATGAAACGGCCTGTTTTAAGAAACCTGCGCCATTCTTTTAGTCCACGTTCAAAGCCGATATTATAAATAGCCCCTTCCGACCAAATGAGGTCTAGCTCTTCATCCTTAAAGTGCAGGTCGTCCATTGAACCTACGATACCCTTTACTCTATCTTGAAGATTAAGCTGACTGGCATTCTGGTTGAACAGCTCGATAAAAGTGGGAAACAGGTCGATGCCTGTAATATGCCCTTCAGTATGCTGTCCCAATACCATTGTCTGACCGCCTGTGCCGCAACCAATATCGACTATGCGCGATTCCTTACTTAGATTATCGATAAAGCTTAATGCCTTAAGCGTTATTTCAGGACTACCGGGCCCTTGTCGTTCTAGGTTTGAGTAATATTCGCAGATTAAATTAAGATTGAAATCGTGTATTGATGTATTTTCTTTACTCATGATGTTAAAATTTGGTGCTCGAAATCAGGGCATAAGCTAATTAATAAGCTTTTTGCCTGGTTTCAAATTATTACTAATGTATAGACATGAAAATAAGTCCGACAAGATTATGTCTGACTTATATTAGAGGATAAGCTTGGCAGAAAACCAGAGCCTATTTACTTCACCAAATCCTTCTTAATTTTTAACATCAATTGTTTTTAGACAATACAATAATAAGAATTTTTGTTTTTAAACCATAACATAGCTTTAAATTATGGGTTTAACAAATAGAAACATCCTCCTAAACTTCTGTTTGGGAGGGTTTTGTTGTTGTAAAATTTGGCTCTCCTTAAAATTGCACGTTATTGCTTCTTTATTTTTGGTTTTTTCTAGTTGGGACACGCCATGTCGTGTCCGTACGATATTGTGGTTCTTCGTATTTTGGATTTCCCTTGGTTGGTGGGACACGCCATGCCGTGTCCGTACGAAGGCTATTTAAATTTATCCTTATTCCAATTAGCAGGATTGTTTTTAATGTAATCGGATATGCGTTGAAAAGCTCCATCGTTTCGTATGATATGATCGTGGAATCGCCCTTGCCAGGCGAAATTCTCATGCCCATTTTTTCTGCTCCATCGGGTTAATGTCGATTTAAATTGGCCTATTATTGCTGATAAGGATCCAGCTATGGTTTTCCCAAATTGGTTGGTTTCCCTTGGTTGGGACACGACATGTCGTGTCCGTACAGTATCCTGTTGCGGTCGTACAATGCCGATAATGCCATGAATATGATTAGGCATAATTATAAATTCCCCTAATTCGATATGAGGAAAATGTTTGGGTATCTCTTCCCAATACAAATTGGCTTGCTCTCCTATTGCTGATAGGTGCATTTGCCCATTTTCAATTTCTCCCAATGAATGTTCTCTATCTTTTGTGCATATGGTAATAAAATACCATGCTTGCGAACTGTAATCAAAATTGCGGAGGCGTATGTGTTTGCGTGTTTTCATTTCTGTTTCTATTTAACTAACTGAAAATTACAGAAATCATTTGTATTATAAAAGTTGAAATGCGGATATGCGTTGAAAAGCTCCGTCGTTTCGGATGATGTGATTCTAAATTTGTTGGCTTGCCCTTGTTGGGACACGACATGTCGTGTCCGTACAGTATCCTGTTTCGGTCGTACAATGCCGATGATGCCATGAATATGATTAGGCATAATTATAAATTCCCCTAATTCGATATGAGGAAAATGTTTGGGTATCTCTTCCCAATACAAATTGGTATTATTGTCCATCGTATAATCTTCTGTAAAGCCATTAACACTAAATAAGCTCACAATTAGGCTACAAATAAAAACCCCTCATCAAGATTAACTTGGGGAGGGTTTGTCTATTTATTATTATATAGATTTATTTTGAATTTAGACTTTCTGCTAAATTGGTTACAATATCATATTTAGGAATATCAAATATACGATCTTCAATACCATCTTCTATTTCTTGGATGATACCCATGATCTTTTCTTCATTTAGTATTTCTCTCGATACTGGAGGGCTACCAAATTCTTGAAGTAGTATTTGATGAGCATGTGCATACTCTTCTGGGAAATTAGTTATCAAAATATCTAACATTCTTTTTACAGAATATAAAACAAGAGCCATTTCACTAATACTATTGGGAACATTATAAGAAGCTATTTTATTAAGAGAATACTCCTTTTTACTATCTCTGTAGTTGTGGGCAAGGACTTCATTACGAAAATTTTTAAGGTCACTAAAATACCTAATTCCTTTTCTGGCAGATTTAACTCCTTGTTTGATGATTTTTATTTTGCTATCAAATTCACTATTAGTTCTTACTCCTGTAAATTTATCCCACTCATCTAAAAAACTACAAACCTCTATTAGAAACTGAAAACGCATAGCATCCATAATTGTTGCATCGATTGGTTCTGTCCCTTTAGATGGTATGTTTGACTTTTGAAAAGGAGAAGAGTCATCTGCTAAATAATCTTCATAATAGATCATACTTAGAATTTTTTGATCTAGAGATGAGTATAAGGATATTAAAATACCTATCGATTCTTCCAAAGCTGACCATTTTAACTTACTCATACCTTTTATTAAAATACATTATTTGTGATACTCGTCATAAGCTTCTATAAACTCTTTATGATATTCTTTAGATTGTTCTAAAAGCTCTCTATAAGTTTTTACAAAAACCTCTCCTGTTTTCAAGTATGTTTGTTCCTTATCTCTAAACTTTCGTTGACTTGACTTTTCACCACCAACCACAAAACACACAACTTTAGAAAACCCGGTACTACTTGCGTACTTTTCTCTTAAAAACGAACCATAATCATAAGCTTGTTCAATTGCATTATAGTCAACTTTAAATTTGCTTCTTTTTATTTCAATTACATATAATATTTCACCAAGAGCATTACTACAAAGAAAATCTATTCTTCTATCTTTTCCATCAAGTTTCTCCTCTGAAAATTCATCTTTAAGCAAGCTGGAATAAGTAACCTCATCTTTAAATTCTAAAATTCTGGGGTCTAATAACCATGAGAACTTTTTCAAAAAATCATGCAAAGTTGGTACTTCTTTTGTATCGGTATTTAAGTGCTCTTCAAATTTCTTAATAACTTCTATTCTAGAATAGGCTAAATCTTTAAACTGTCTTGATTCAATAGATTTCCATTCATCCATAAGTCTTAACAAATTGGGGATATCTTCAGGTCTAGAAATATCCGCAATCTTAGAAGCATATTAAGGAAAATGCTTGGCAAGGAGGGCCTCCAATTAAAAGCCAATTATTCTCACCATTTAATGCTTTTGTTATTCTTTCGTCAATTAGTTCAGAAGGAAAATTATCATGTCCTAATTCACACAACCAAGCTTCTTTTTGAGCAATTTCTGCTCTGTCAGGATATAGACTAAATAGTTTCTTTCTGTCAGACTTATCTGTTCTGTAGTTATATTTCTTTACATATTCATAATATTCTAGTGGTATTTCTCCTATAGGAAATTGTCTGGTAAAACTTCTTAACTCAAGTGTTTTATGGGCATTTTCATCCTTCTCTATGGACAATTTGATATCGAATACTCGATCTCCATTTTCATCAGTGACAGAAGAGAATCCTTCACCGAGTCCACCCGGGCCGGCGAATAGGTCTATTATAGGTATCGGCATTTAATTATTTGCTAATAAAGATTTCGGAATTGAAAAACTCATGAACAGGAATTTCTAAGGCATTTATAATCCTATCTATATTTTGAATTGCAACATTTCGTTTTCCATTCTCCACACTTGTCATGTAGGTTCTATCAATTTCTGCTTTAAAAGCGAGAGCTTCTTGGCTTAAGCCTTGTTCTTTACGCAATTGGCGCACTCTCAATCCGAATTGTATTTGTAAATTCATAGGGAGTAAATCTATCCAAATGTGACTTATACGTCAACGGACTATGAGTAACATTTTGAGTGTGATTTCTATAATTATGTAGTGAGCGGTATAGATCTTTGTGAAATAGGGGCTTATGTTTTGGGCAAAAGGCTCTCGCAGGTCGCTTTGGGTCATTTCTCACGGGCAAAAGCTTCTCGCAACTCGTTTTAGTTCATTTCCCGTGGGAAAAAGGCTCTCGCAGGTCGCTTTGGGTCATTTCCCGTGGGAAAAAGGTTCTCACAGCTCGTTTTAGTTCATTTTCCATGGGCTAAAGCTTCTCGCAGCTCGTTTAAGTTCATTTCCCATGGGTAAAAGCTTCTCGCATCTGGTTCTTGAGCTTCTATTTATTTAGTCATATTATTAACATTGTCTATTTGTCCGTGTTTTTTTTTGTCAATCAACTGTTTGACCATATCATAAATTTAACTTCGAATCTTTAATGTTTATAAGTATTTGAGGATGTGGTCTGATTTTTTATTTAGATTTTACATCAGTAATCTATATTGTTTGATATATTTTTTATACTTTCAACCTGCTATTAAATCATAAAAACGAAAAAAGATGATGACATTACAGATTTTAAGTCATGCTGATACGAATGAGATAGGTAGTATCGCAAACAATACCATACAGGAGTTGCAAAAAAACGATTGGAGTACAGATGTCTATTTAGGTACGAGCCTAAGTAAACTGAAAATAGAAGCAGATGTATTGACAGCAGCTGTAGGTGTTATTCGTAAGAATGATTTTACAGAGATGTTAATGGTTCAGGATGCTATTTTCGATCAGGTTTTTATCGGCATGAAGCAGTTTGTAACGGCTAACACTTATTCTTTAGATAAGGATAAAGCCAATAATGCAGATAGGATTTGGGCTATTTTTGAGGCTCACGATGTAAATTTATATCGTTTAGGCTATGAGCAGCAAATCTTCTTATGCCAGTCGTTGTTAAATGAATTTGATAAGCCTATTAATAAAACAGCTATTGCTAGTTTGGATGGTGTGCCTGATCAGCTTGTTCTTTTAAAAACGCATAACGATACCTTGCGTACTATATTCCAGGAATCGAAGATAGATGAGGCTGCTAAAGCTGACAGTATTGCTGCATCATCACAGAAACATGTGGTTCGTCATATTTTGAACAACGATATATTGCCTTATATGGAGGTTATGAGCAAGGCAAAACCAGAAATATATGCTGCTAGTTTCAATGTGTTATCAGAATATGTAACTAGCATCAACATAAAGGTTAGGGCACGCAAATCGCGTAACGAAAACCTTGAAGAAGAGATCATTTCAGAGGAAACAAACAACTAAACTACATATTACGGTGTTATCAAGCACTTTAGACGCCAGAAATCCCCCAATCATTCATTTTGGTTGGGGGATTAATTTTTAATTTTTTAAGGGTAGAGACGCAAAGTTTTGTGTCTTTACGTTTGGAATATCGATTTTAATCATACCAGATCATGGAAATCTGCGTCAATATTTTTTTTGTTCTTGAGGAGACAGAATGCATTGTGTCTTTACTATTGGAATAGTATCTTTTTATTGAGATCATCTATTTGTATTGTGCGTATGTTTTGATAAATTCGAATGATTTTATGTTTTACTTATTATAACAACACATGAATTATTTTAAATACCTACTGTTTGTCATCCTGTTTTCATCTTTTCAGTTAAGTGCTCAGGATAGAATTATAAAGACTAATAGAGATACTATTGTTTGCAAGGTGAAAGAAATTTCGACCGATGAGGTGAAATATATTGTAACTGAAACATCAATGGATATTCTTTTTGGTATAGATAAAAACGAGATTTTTAAAATTATTCTAGAGGATGGGAAAGAGCTATCCTTTTCACATTCGCTTTATGGGGGTAAAACTTATGAGAATCAAAAGAAACAGGCTATTAAGGTCAATTTTTTAGCCCCACTTACTGGTAATATGACATTCTCGTATGAGAGATTAATTCGACCAAGTAGAAGTTGGGAAGTCAGTTTGGGTATTATTGGTTTGGGTGATGATATTGATGATGAAGATCCGCGTGGTGCTTTTGTTAAGTTTGGGATGAAATTTATAAAGAGTCCTGATTTTTACCTAAAAGGCTTGCGCTATGCTCATGTTTTAAAAGGAACTTATGTGAAACCAGAAATTGCCTTTTCGACCTATTCTTATGACCGTTGGGATTATTCCAGTGATCCTGATAGAGAGCATAATTGGGCTATGGCTTTTAATATTATTGTAGGCAAGCAGTATATTTTTAACGATATTTTTCTGTTGGATATGTATTTCGGATTGGGATATGGTTTTAGTGATAACGACGATACCGCTTATCATTATGGCTTTTCAGGAGGTAATTCGGATTCAGCACTGACAGTAACAGGCGGTCTGAAAATTGGTATTCTATTGAAATAATCAGAGGTCATTTGTAGAGACGCAAAGTTTTGCGTCTTTACGTCTGGGATATCGATTTTAATCATAGCAGATGATGGAAATCTGCGTCCACATAAAAAAGGCACGATGCATTATAAAAAGAAACACAATGCATTGTGTCTCTACATTACGGGTGTTGTTTTTTTTGTTCTGTATTAGACATTCCTCTGTCCGAAGGGTGCTTTAATTAGATTTATGTATAAATGGTTAAATATTGATTTAAGCCATTAAACAAGAAAGTGCAATACAATAGAATTTTGATTGCTGGCTCTCGCTTCGTGACATCACAACAACGGGTTTTATGGTACCTTGAATAAGGCCAGCCAGTTCGCCACCACCAAATAGCATTAAGCCTTTATAAAAGCTATTAGCTGCTTCGAGCGATGGGAAAATCAAAGCATCAGCTTCACCATTTATAGGTGTTTCAACTCCTTTTATGGCAATACTCGCCTTATCGCAAGCAAGAAAAACGTCCAAAGGACCATCTACAATACAATCTTTAATTTGACCACGATCGGCCATCTTACAGATAATGGTATCATCGATAGACGATGGAAATGCTGGGTTTGGTTTTTCAGTCGCGCTGATTAAAGCCACTTTTGGTTTCTCAACACCAAAGCGTTTTGCCATTGCCACACTGTAATTTACCATAGCAATCTTCTGATTCAAATCAGGAAAAGGCAATACTGCCGTATCAGAAACAAATAGAAGTTTATCGTATTTTGGAAGATCGAGCGCACAAACGTAGGTCATGCAAGCCTTTGGAGGCAATAGACCTTTTTGCTTGTTTAAAACGGCTTTCAAAAACTTATCAGTCCCAATCAAACCTTTCATCAAAACGTCAGCTTCGTCTTCTTTCACCATTCGCACAGCTTCGGTTACAGCTTCTTGCTGATCTGAAATATCCACAATAGTGAAATTCTTTGGATCGGCATTTTCAGCTGCAAGTAAGCTTACAATCTTTTCTTTGCTACCAATTAGTATTGGCGTTGCAAAGCCTGCATTCGATGCTGAAATAAGGGCTCCAATAGTGTTGTCGTCTTCGGCAACAGCAACGGCTATTTTTTTGTTCACACCTGAATCCTCCAGATGTGAAACCATTTCTTCCAGTGATTTTATTTCATTCATATTATAGGAATCTTAATGAGATATACAAAGTAAAACTAAATAATCTTATCTAATGAACCTGTCAGAGTGCGGAGCTCCTGACAGAGTTTGAAACGATTAAATAATGCCGTAAACTGAGCCAGATACTTTTCGTCGCGAAAAAACATTCCTCCTTCAAACAACCAATTATGCGCGACGGATTTACAAAACCTAATCACCCCAGGGCTTTGCCCCGGGCTGAATTATATATGCCTTTCAGGCATTTTTCATGAAAATGATTGACATACTTTTTGTCGCTAGCTCTAATTGGCGCAATGCATACCAACCATTTTTAAAATCCTGACAGAGTTTGAAACGATTAAATAATGCCGTAAACTGAGCCAGATACTTTTCGTCGCGCAGAAATATTCCTCCTTCAAACAACCAATTCTGTGCGACGGATTTACAAAACCTAATCACCCCAGGGCTTTGCCCCGGGCTGAATTATATATGCCTTTCAGGCATTTTTTATGAAAATGATTGACACACTTTTTGTCGCTAGCTCTAATTGGCGCAATGCATACCAACCATTTTTAAAATCCTGACAGAGTTTGAAACGATTAAATAATGCCGTAAACTGAGCCAGATACTTTTCGTCGCGCAGAAATATTCCTCCTTCAAACAACCAATTCTGTGCGACGGATTTACAAAACCTAATCACCCCAGGGCTTTGCCCCGGGCTGAATTATATATGCCTTTCAGGCATTTTTTATGAAAATGATTGACACACTTTTTGTCGCTAGCTCTAATTGGCGCAATGCATACCAACCATTTTTAAAATCCTGACAGAGTTTGAAACGATTAAATAATGCCGTAAACTGAGCCAG
>JADGEF010000042.1:21783-28517 GCA_016744515.1 Marinifilaceae bacterium
GCGACGGATTTACAAAACCTAATCACTCCAGGGCTTTGCCCCGGGCTGAATTATATATGCCTTTCAGGCATTTTTCATGAAATTATTTACTTCTTTTTTGTCGTCAGCTTTAGCTAGGTTTTCTTAAGCCTTAACAAGCAATTCAGCTTTAATAATATCTGCTAAACGCCCGATACCTGCTATAGCCTTTTCGTTATTTACGTATGAGAAATTCAAACGTATGGTATTTGTTCCGCCACCATCGCAATAGAATACATTACCTGTTACAAAAGCAACTTTCTTGTCAATAGCTTTATGGAAGAGTTCTAAGGCATCCATGTTCTCAGGAAGAGTGATGAATAAGAACATACCACCTTCAGGGCGTGTCCATTTTACGCAATCCGGCATGTGTTTTTCCATCTCAGCCAACATCACATCACGACGCTGGTGATACAAATCAATCGTTTTTTTAAGATTGGATTCAAATATACCTGAGTTCATATAACGAACAGCAATTTTCTGTACAAAAGTTGGTGTACATAAGTCAGCCGATTGCTTTGCAATAACAATTTTCTCGTTCACATCTTTTGGGCCTAAAACCCAACCAATACGGAATCCTGGAGCAAAAATCTTAGAGAAAGTTCCTAGAGTGATCACGTGATTGTCATTATCCAAATCGTACATCATACGCTGAGGTTCACCTTCGAATCGAACTTCGCGGTAAGGGCAATCTTCAACGATTAAAACATCGTATTTGTGAGCCAAAGCGATAATCTCCATACGACGAGATTCAGGCATCGTGATACCTGTTGGGTTTTGAAAATCAGGAATCACATAAATGAACTTAGGCTTGATGCCTTGCTGTTTTAGAGTTTCTAATTTAGCTTCTAAAAGTTTAGCACTCATACCTTGCTCATCCATTGGAATACCTTCCATTTTTGCACCATAGGCTTTGAAAGCACCAATGCCACCTAAGTACGATGGAAGACCACAAATAACCACATCACCATCGTTTACAAAAATTTTACCCACAAGGTCTAGTCCTTGCTGCGATCCAGTTGTAATAATAAAGTTATCTAAAGTTGCTTGAGTGCCTTCTGCTTCATATTTTTTTAATAGAACTTCTCTAAGTTCTTTTACCCCTTCGGTTGCATCGTATTGCAATACGGCTGCACCTTCTTCGTGCAACATATCAGAAACAATAGTATCTAAAGCATCAACTGGAAATGATTCTGGAGCAGGTAATCCGCCTGCAAACGAAATAATCTCAGGGTTCTGAGTCAATTTCAAGATTTCACGAATAGCTGATCGTTTATTGTTATTGCTGATTTGAGAAAAGGTTCCTTTTAAATTGCTGATCATTTTGTTTGGGTTTTGTTGTAGAGACGCAAAATTTTGCGTCTGTACGTTATATTGTTTTTATAGAGACGCAAGATCTTGCGTCTCTACAGATCATATTTTTATAACCAATGTTTACGCATGCGAGACCATTTTCGGTCGCGATTAGCAATCACAACTTCTATATCTGTATCCTGCATGTGCTTGAATCGACCTTGTTTTTTCAAATAGTCTTTTACAGGAGCAAATTGCTTTGGGTTACGGTTCAATTTGTACTCGCCATCCTCGAATTCTGCTAGGAAAATCAAACCACAATCAACGGCATCTTTTGCAATCTCTACTGATGTTTCGGTTGGTGTTCCCCATCCTGTTGGACAAGATGCGTACACATGAATGAAAGTTGCACCTTTGATATGCTTCGCTTTGTTCACTTTATTCAAGAAATCTTGAGGGTAACCAATACTTGCAGTTGCTGCATAAGCAATATCATGAGCGGCAATAATCTCGAATAAGTTCTTTTTGTGAGTAATTGTTCCAGGAAGATTCTCACCAGCAGGTGTCGTTGTTGTCTTTGTTCCGTAAGGCGTCAATCCACTCTTCTGAATACCTGTATTCATATAAGCTTCATTGTCGTAGCAGATGTAAAGAACATCATCGTTACGATCGATCATTCCTGATAGCGCTTGGAATCCGATATCGGCTGTTCCACCATCACCAGCAAACACAACTGTTTTCACATCTTTTTGTCCTAGAGCTTTGGCTCCAACAGCAATTCCTGATGCCATACTAGCTGAGCCAGGGAAAGTTGTGATAATTGCATTGGTATTGAATGCCATTTGTGGATAAATAAATCCTACTGCCGACATACATCCGGCTGGTAGTGCAGTATAGGTGCGCTCACCCAATACTTTAAGTGCCAATCGCACTGCAATACTTCCACCACATCCGGCGCAAGCTTTATGACCATAGAAAAATTCCTTTTCGGTCATGTTTTTGGCATTCACTTTTGGGATATCTATTAGATTAGTCATTGCTTTCTACGTTAAGGCTAAAAAATTCTACTTTTTCTTCACTCTTATTTTCAACTCCGCTGAATAGCTTGTTGAACATCTCTTCGATCTCATCTTTAGTGATGTCACGTCCACCTAGTCCGCCAACAAAATTGCTCTTGTAAACGTACTTGTCGATTTTCGAAATCGCTGAGTTTACATTGGTATAAACAGTTCCTTCGTATCCGAAAGAAATATCCTTATCAATCACACCGATTGCATTAACACGTTTCGCTAAATCTTTAACTTCAGTTTCAGGGAAAGGACGCATATATCGAATCTTCAACAGACCTACTTTCTTACCTTCTGCACGCATCTTGTCAACCACCACACGAATGGTTCCACAAACGCTACCCAAGGCAACAAGAACAACCTCTGCATCTTCGCAACGGTATTCTTCGACCATATCGTGGTACTTTCGACCAAACTTCTCAGCAAATTCCTGATCTACATCACGAATTACATCTATAGCCTTAAACATCGCTTCGTTCTGCTGATATTTGAATTCAGTGTTGTCATCTGGCTTAGAGCTAAAACCTAAGTTCTTTGGCTCTTCGAAAGACATCTTGTTTGGTGTTTGGAATGGAGGCAAGAATTCATCCACCATTTTTTGCTCAGGAATATCAACCAACTCGTAAGTGTGAGTTAGGATAAAACCATCCAAGTTCACCATCATTGGTGTTAATACATCTTTGTGCTCAGCAATTTTATAGGCTTGGATAATCATATCCAAAGCTTCTTGTGCATCTTCCACATAAACCTGAATCCATCCACAATCTAATAACGAAAGAGAGTCACGCTGGTCACCGTAAATACTCCATGGCAAAGCCACCGAACGGTTAGCGTTCATCATTACAACCGGCCAACGACCACCACTACAGTAATGCAGACCTTCTGCCATATACAATAGCCCTTGCGAAGAAGAAGCTGTAAATGTTCTGGCACCAACTGAACTGGCACCCATAGTTGCTGAAATTGCAGAGTGCTCAGACTCTACGTGCATGTATTCGCCTTCCATTTCGCCAGATTCTGCCATTTCTGCTAGGCGCTCAACGGTTATAGTTTGCGGGGTGATTGGGTAAGCAGCTACAACATGTGGACGAGATAATCTCACGCCCTGAGCAACTGCCTCATCACCTGATATGAATATTTTATTTGATTTCATTGTTTCGTTTTTAAAGTCATTTCTAACACTCCCCTTTGTCCCCTCTCAAGAGGGGAATTGGTAGTTGTTAAAAGTCCCCCTTTCAAAGGGAATACAGGGGGATGTTATATAAACCCCATTATCCTTTAACCATTAACCTTTATACTTATTCCTTTAACCTTAAACTTGTTCTTTTACCATTTTAATTGCATCCTTTGGGCATTCGTATGCACAAACCCCACAGCCTTTGCAATAATCCATGTCGAATGTGATTTTACCATTGTCTTTAACGACTGTGCCATCTGGACAAAGTAGGTAGCAACGAAGACAATAAACACAAGCATCGTGATCAACTACGGGGCGAACTGATCTCCATCCTGCATTGGTCTCTGGAAGATAACCAGCCGCATATTGTGGGCCAGTTGGGTAATCATTTATATGAGTTGGGAATGTAAATTCCGTTTTTTTAGGTCTATCCATGATATTCAATTACGAATTATGAATTAATATTGATTATTAACAAACAGCAACTTGTGCATTAATAGTTTCAAAGGCTCTCTCTACAATTTTTTCATTCAGAGCAGCTAGTTTAGGTTTCATCTCTGTATGAATACTAGCGATTGCAGCTTCTTTGCTTACCAAACCCGATGTAGCAGCTAAAGCGCCGTACATAGCCGTATTGGTAATTGGTCTACCCAAAATTTCCATTGCTAAACTTGATGCATCAATCCCCACTACTTGAAATTCTTTTAGAGGCTCACGGTATTTTTCAATATTCTCGGTATTGATGAGAATTGTTGCACCCAGTCTGATTCCTTTTTCAAAACCAGGAGTCACCAAAGTTTCATCCATAACCACAACGTAGTCGCTATTCTGAACTTCACTGCGATCGTGAATCTTAGTATCGTCAATTTTGGTGAAGGCTAAAACTGGAGCACCTCTACGCTCAGGTCCGAATGATGGAAATGCTAAAGCATGCTTACCACCGTGAACACTAGCTGCAATGCCTAAAAGACGAGAAGCGGTAAAACCACCTTGTCCGCCTCTTCCGTGCCATCTAATTTCTTTCATTTGTATTTTGATTTTGTTTGTTGTTTTTATAGTTGTTTTAATATTTTTGTGCGATTTCTATATTGTCGATTACACGGAAAGCACCTTCTGCAAGAGCTTCCATTTCATTTTCACCGGGGTAAGTATGGAACTCTGTGAATGAACCAACATAGCTTTTCAAATCTGTAATAAACTTCTCGTTGAATGCGATACCACCTGTTGCGATTATGGCTTGTGCTTTTCCTTTTGAAGCGGCAAAATAAGCCCCAATCTCTTTGGCTATTTGGTAAACAAAGGCATCATATATGAGCTGAGCTTTCTCATCACCAGCTTCTATCATCTTCAAAACATCGCGTAAATCTTCTGTTCCCAGATAGCCTTTTAGCCCACTGTTTTTAGAAAGTAAAGAAGCGACATCATCAAAGGACATTTCTTTACAAAGCTGAATGATTCCCCTTAAAGGAATCGCTCCTGCTCGGTTAGGAGAGAATGGTCCCATGCCCAATAAAGCATCGTTAATATCGACCAGTTTTCCACCTTGAACGAGTGAAATGGAAATGCCTCCACCTAAGTGAGCTATCACATAATTCGTGTCCTCGAAAGGTATATTTTGCTTCTTTGCAATTTTACGTGCCGTCATTTTCATATTTAGAGGATGACCACGACCGATACGAACAATACCCGGAACACCCGATATTTTTGCGATCTCTGACATGTTTCCAGAGGAAACAGGATCAACCGTATAGCTATTCTCCAAATTGAATTCGTCCTTTAGGCGGTTTGCCAAGAGGCTACCTAAATTGGAAGCATGTTCGCCATAAGTACCTTCAGTTGCATGAGTCAGAAATTCTTCGTTGATCTTGTAAGTGCCACCTTCAAGTGGTTTTACAATACCACCTCTACCAACTACCCCAACGACTTTATAGTCCTTACCACTTAAAAATGCGTTTACAGTTTGAACCAGATAGGTGTATCTGTATTCCAATTGGTCAGAAATTCGGTCGAACTTGTCTAGCTCATGCTGATTGTGTCCAATACTCTCGGAAGCGAGTTCGCCACTACGATTATAAATAGCAATTTTGGTTGAGGTTGAACCTGGGTTAATTGCAATTATAATTTCTTGACTCATTGGATTGGATTTACAGGTTAAAATCTAAGGTAAATGTATGATTTATAGGATGTGTATACTAGGATATTAGTGAAGTATAGAAAACTGATCTAGTCATATGATGTTTTTGAAGAATTTATATCTTTGTAAGTGCTAATTGTAATGATTTTACTAGATAAATTTTCTTTTCATGGACAAACTAGATAGAACGGATCGCAAAATTTTACAGCTACTTCAACAAGATTGTCGTATCACTATCAAAGAGTTAGCTGGAAAACTACACTTGAGTAATACCCCCGTTTACGAGAGAGTAAAGAAGCTAGAAAGAAGCGGAATTATAAAGAACTATGTTGCGGTACTCAATCCCGAGCAGATTGATCGAAGCATGGTCGTTTTTATCTCTATATCCTTAACTAAGCATACGCGAGATGTGGTAGAGAAATTTGAATCCGAGGTGTTGGCTTTACCCGAAGTGATGGAGTTTTATATCACATCAGGAAATTTTGATGCAATGGTAAAAATCATGGTGAAAGATATGAATGCCTTTCAGCATTTTATTCAGGAGAAACTTTCGAAGTTTGACTGCCTTACTCGTTTCAATAGTACTTTCGTTATTTCTTCTTCGGATAAGATCGGGTATGATTTATAAATTTTCATCTACAAAGAGATTCGCATAATTACATAATTCTCATAATTTATAAAATGATGATTTTTAAATATGTCCATTCTGGAGATTCTGTCATTATGGGAAATATTTTAGGTAATGCCTTTTGATGCATGACTAGATATAACAGAAAAGAACGAAAAATGCACTAATCTGTCATAACTTAAAGATCATCTCTATGTCCCAATTATATAAAAGATTATATGAAAAGAGGACAGGTCAAACGCATTTAAACCTGATACTGCAATAAATCAAGCAGCAGAGCTGCGTCATATTTGTAGCTATAGGTAATATCCTACATTTCTCAAGCGGGGGAGTTTTCAATAAATGATTCATGTACTACAAAGATTAAGGTGCTCTGCACCAAAAATATCAATTAAAACATTTTAAATGCGGAAGCCC
>JADGEF010000043.1:0-3843 GCA_016744515.1 Marinifilaceae bacterium
ACACCCAACCTTGCTTGTCTTTTGCCTTTGCAGTAGCAAGCGCAGCTTCTAATACACCATCGGGTAAACCAGCTAAATCCTTTTTATCAGTAACATTCAACTCAAAATTATTAGTTGCTGCCAATACATTCTCACCAAACTGAAGAGTCAATTGTGAAAGCTCTTTAGATATTTCACGAATTCTCTCCTTCTTCTCTCCTTCTAGATTTGCACCAGACCGAACAAACGATTTGTAACGCTTATCCAAAAGCATCCTCTTCTCAGCATTCAAGTCTAAGGTCTTCTTATTCGCATAAACGGCTTTTATTCTTTCCCAAAGTAGCTCGTTCATTACAATATCATTGGAAAATTCACTCAACAAAGGAGATACTTCACGAGCTAAAGCTTGCATCTCGTCACTGGTATCTGCATGATTCAAATTAAAAAATACCGATGAAACCTGATCTAAAAGTTCGCCAACAAATTCCATCGCTTCAATTGTGTTCTCAAAACTTGCAGCTTCAATATTATTAACAATCTGATCAACTTCCTCTTTTGCGATTCTAATACCCTTTAGAAAAGCTGGCATATAGTGCTCCATTTTTATTATACCAAATGGTGCTGTATTATGAATTGTACTAAACTTGCACAATAATGGGTTTGTATTTTTAGTCATAACTCTGAATTACTTATAATATAAATTTTGAGGAAATAGAATGTATCTCCTCACGGAATAACAAATATAGGAAATATCTAATTTGAGAACGACAAGAATTCAATAAGGATATTATCTGTTTAAATTATTTAACTAAAGCTCAAGCCTTATTCGTTCAAACATCTTAATTTAGCGATCTAATTATAACAAAACTAAAAAGCATGATTAAACATATAGCACTTTTCAAGTTTGATAAATTTAAAACGTCTCAAGAAAAAGAAGATTATTACAATAGAATTAAAGAAGCTTTTGATGGTTTAGACACACGAGTTCCAGCAATTAAATTCCTGCAAATTGGATTTGATAAGCTAGAAGCAGAATCGTCTTACGACTTTGTGGTTAATGTCGTTATTGAAAATTTAGAAAGCTTGCCTGACTACATGAATCACCCAGAGCACGTAAAGGCTGCAATCGTTGTTCGAGAAAGAATGGTGGACAAAAAAGCTATTGATTACGAATTTTAAAAATAAAAAAACTCCAAGCTCGTATTTCTATGAATACAAGCTTGGAGCTTTACATGTACATTAAAAATCTCAAAGACTAAAAAATTCCAGTCGAGATTTTTTAATTAATCTACAACAATGGCAAACAAATCGTAATCTTCAACATCAGTTACCTCAACATTACACATCTGTCCAATTTGAAGATTGAAGTTTTGGCTAGAAATTAAAACCTCGGGGTCAACTTCATAAGAATCAAATTCTGTACGTCCAAAATAAAAATCTTCATCCTTACGATCGATAATTACTCTCATTTTCTCACCAATACGTGCCTGATTCGATTGACGAGAAATTTCTTGCTGAAGTTCCATAATCTCATCTTTACGAGCCTCTTTCACTTCCTGAGGAATATCATCAGTATAATTAATAGCTGCATAAGTATCATCCTCATTAGAATAAGGGAAAACACCTAAACGCTCAAATTTCATTTCTTTCACAAAGGCTTTTAAATCTTCCATATCTGCCTCAGTTTCGCCAGGATGCCCTACTAACATGGTAGTACGCAAAGTAATACCTGGCACCTCTTCTCTAATTCTATTAATCAACTCAACAGTTTGCTCACGATTAATGCCACGACGCATCAAACCAAGAACGTTGTCACTCGAATGCTGCAAAGCAATATCTAAATAACGACACACCTTAGAGTTTTCACGCATTACCTTAAGAATTTCATAAGGAAATTGTGTTGGATACGCATAATGAAGCTTAATCCACTCCAAACCTTTAACCTCTGATAGTTTCTCAACCAACTCAGCCAACATCGACTTACCATACAAATCGTGACCGTAATAAGATAAATCTTGAGCAATAACCAAGAATTCTTTCACTCCAGTAGCAGCCAAATTCGTAGCTTCTTCCACAATCTCTTCAACAGGTCGAGAAATATGCTTACCCGTAATTATTGGAATTGCACAGTAAGAACAACCACGGTTACAGCCCTCTGAAATTTTCAAATAAGCAAAATGTTTAGGTGTGGTAATCATTCTCATGTTCGAGAAGTCAGGCTTGTATTCTTTATGAAGCTCTTTTACGATCAATTTCCATTCAAATTTGCCAAAAAACTTATCAACTTCAGGCATTTCAACAACCAATTCGTCGCGATAACGCTCCGACAGGCAACCCATCACAAAAAGTGTATCGATAAGGCCTTCTTTCTTAGCATTGGCATACTGCAAAATCATATCGATAGATTCTTCTTTAGCATCGCCGATAAACCCGCAAGTATTAATAATAATAGTTCGAGCATCGCTATTATCTTCGTCACAGCTAACCTTAAATTGGTTCGCATCCAACTGCTTCATCAAAAGTTCGGTATCCACAAGATTTTTAGAACAACCTAAACTTATGATATTGATTTTATTTTGGCTCATGATTATTTGATTCTGAGATAATAGATATCTAATTTGAGATATTAGAGTCAAATTCTAATGAAAGGATTCATCTCTATTTTAGCCGACAAAAATAAGATAAAAAAAGGGCTTTCCCATCTTTTATATCACATAGAGTTTTCATATTTGAGAAACAAAAAAGAAATTCAGACCAATTAGTTCTTTTTTCCATTAATTCACAATATTCAAACGTTCATAAAGGCATAAAAAAAAACTCTCACCAATAGTAAGAGTCTCTTCAAAAATATTTTTGTTTGCTTAATTAAAAAGCGAATCAACAAATTCATCACGATTAAAAACCTGCAAGTCTGTCATTGCTTCACCAATACCGATATATTTCACAGGAATTTTAAATTGATCAGAGACTCCAATCACAACACCACCTTTGGCAGTACCATCCAATTTTGTAATAGCTAAAGCATTTACATCAGTAGCTAAAGTAAATTGTTTAGCTTGCTCAAAAGCATTCTGTCCTGTAGATCCATCTAACACCAATAGAATTTCATGTGGTGCATCAGGAATCACACGATCCATAACACGTTTAATCTTACTCAACTCATTCATCAAGTTAATCTTGTTATGGAGGCGTCCCGCTGTATCAATAATTACGACATCGATTCCATCCTTCTTTGCTTGAGTTAAGGTTTCGAAAGCTACAGAAGCAGGATCAGCTCCCATTCCCTGATCAACAATAGGAACATGAACTCTATCTGCCCAAATATGTAACTGCTCTACCGCAGCTGCACGAAAAGTATCAGCAGCACCTAACATCACCTTACGTCCTGATTGCTTAAACTGATAAGCTAACTTACCAATAGTTGTTGTTTTACCAACACCATTTACACCAACAACCATAATGACATATGGATGATCAGATTTTGGTAATTGCCAAGCTTCGTATTCTCCTTTATTATTCTCTTGCAACAAGCCACAAATCTCTTCCTTAAGAATACGATTCAACTCTGATGTTCCAAGGAACTTATCTTCTTCTACACGTTTTTCAATTCTTTCTATAATTCGAACAGTAGTATCAACTCCCACATCAGATGAAATTAAAATCTCTTCTAATTCATCTAAAACATCCTCATCAACTTTCGATTTACCAACAACAGCTCTAGATAGCTTTTTGATAACGCTATCCTTAGTCTTTGCAAGCCCTTTATCTAGATTTTCTTTTTTCGATTTCGAAAAAATGCCAAATAATCCCATAGTATACAATACAGTTTAGGCGGGCTAAATTACAAAAAAATACACTGCTGCC